>JALWCU010000298.1 GCA_027015275.1 Bacteroidales bacterium
AAATAATCTTTTGTGGGCTCAGAGGGTTGATTATTCTGTATATGATATGTCTGGAAGGGAATTTATGCAAAATAGTTTTAATCTGGATGGCAATCAGCTGGAATACACCTTAACTGGCTTTAGCCGTCTGCCTGAAGGAATGTATATTATCAGATTTAGATGGGGGGACAGGGTTTATCAGGCAAAGTTTATAAGGATTTAGTTTATATATACAGCACGAGCTTAACTATAAATGTGCTAAATGTAGGGAAGTTTTGAGTGATGTAGTCCAGATTAGTGAGATAATTGGGAATGATATCCGGACTTGAGGCGCTGAGCTGCCTGCGATAGACAATAGATAATTCGCTGCCTGGTAGAAATTGCCATTTGAATATTGCTTCCAAGTTAACAGTATTGAAGTTTTGGTCATGGTTCTGAGTGTAGTGATAGCTAAATGGAAGTAGTATTAGCTGTCCAGAAGGCGAAAGTGTGTAGTAATTTAGGTATTTAACCAAAGACCAATAGTGCCTTGCTTTCAGGCTTAGGTGTGTTGTAGGTGAGAAAGATATTTCCATGTTTATTGTGTTTTCCAAAACGCGGATATTACGCTGCCCAAAGATTACAGTGTCTTGCGTGTCGTTTGTTCCCACGTAGCCGTAGTTATTCAGGTCTAATTGCCCTTTTACGTGATAGACGAATAGTCCCCAGTTGCCCAGCCGCATGCGGGGTCCCATAAGCAACCAGCCACCTTGTTGTGTTGATTTATTTTCTATTGGGAAGTAAAAGCCACTCTGCAAATCAAAAGCAAATTTTCGGCTGTAGTCTGTTGAATACCACATCATGTAGTTTTGTGTCGGTGGTTTTATGTAAACAAAGTTTTCTACTCGTGGTTCGAAATAGTCATAGGTTTTGTCTGGTGATAGATTAATACGTATTCCCAAGGCTGATAGATTTTTCAAAGTGCCATAGCTTTCGATTTTTATTTTTGTGCCTATGTAACTGAGGTTGCGGAAAAGGGATTGGTATGTGAGGGCGATGTTGGTTCGCCAGTTGCGGATTATCCATATAGGTTTGTAAATGTAATAACTGACGTAGGCATTGTATGTGATGATGTTATTTTTTTGTAGATATCCCAGGTCATTAATGAAATATTTATCCGAATAAAGGCCACGTGATAAGCCAAATTTAAAGTTGCCCTTGGTTTTGTTGAATGACAGGGCATAGGCATAGCCAAATTCTTTACCAGGGATTGTTTTGCCGAAAATTAGGCTCGTGGAAGCACGTAAAAACAGCCGGTAAGTTTCGCTGTTGTCTCTGAGGTTAAGCTCTAATGCCGAGGCATCAGCAGAGTAGTAACCTGGCGTAAGTATAGTTTTGTTAGTATTAATAAAGCCGATGTATGAGCCGTGGCTCAGGTCTTTGGAGAAGGCAGTAACATTATAATTTGTTAGAGGCTCTGTCAGAATCTTATGTTCTTGACCTGTGATTGTATCTCTTATTGTAGCATAAGTGTTGTTGGTCAGGGCGTTAAGAATGCCGACTGTTATGTTGTTTCCAGTCTTGCCAGTGAGTTTTGTAGCATTTATAATCTGTGTTGAAGGAGGGTTGTTGATAATAATCTGGTTTGTCTTGAGCTGGCTTTGTACCTGGGAATATTTGGATGGTCGTCCGCCTATACGTCTGGAATAGAATATGTTGCCAAGTTTAAATATTTCTGTTCCTTCGGTGAAAAATTGTCTTTTTTCTGCATAATAAGTCTCATAAGGCGACAGGTTAAGCACAGGGTCATCTGACTGCACTTCGCCAAAGTCAGGTATAAGCATCATGTCGAGAGTGAGATTATTTTTCAGTCCGAGTTTTATGTCCATTCCACCACTGTAATATGAGCCGGGTAGCTCTCTGTCGCTCCATTTTTCGACATAGACAGATGTGTAAGGATATAGCTCAAGATGCATGGACTTGCGCAAATTTTGTAATCCTCGTATTTTACCCATTTGCGTTATTTGCGATTGCTGCTTAACATTCATGTAATTCCATGAGGATATCTCCCTTTTGCGCTGGATATTGCGGATAAAGTTAATAGCCCATGATTGATTCTTTTTGTCAGGAAAACGTAACTGACTGAATGGAATTTTTATTTCTGCTACCCAACCAAAACTTGTTTTTCTGACCCGGCTGCGCCATACAGCGTCCCATGTATAATCCTGACTATTACCTATGATTTTTTTATCTACCTGTACGCCAGCTGCTGTAACGATAAAGCAGTATGCCAGACGTCCGTTGTTAAATGGATCTATGTATATGCCAAACCAATCTGATTGTTCTGTTTTGTCGCGGGGTGAAAGGTAGGCTGCTATTTTCTCTGGGTTGTCGTAATTGATAGCAAGTATATATAATGCTTTGGCAGTATAGGTTAGTTTGACTACTGTTTTTTCTGTGGCATTTTTACCATTTTCTGGTTCGTATTGTATAAATCCTGATGCTCCGGGCAGACTGTCCCACAAAGGGTCTATTTGCCCATCAATTTTGGGCGGTGTCTGCGTTGGACGTATAAAATAAGTTTTTGTTTGAGCCAGGCTGCTAATATTTAGGCATAAACCGATTAATATGTATAGCAAGGATTTGGTCATTCGTCAATTAGCGCAATATCAGTTACTGGGGCAAATCTATTGATAATAAAGCAAAATTATGGCCATGGATGTTAAAAAGTTTCTAAATATGCCTTAGTACTTTGACTTTGGGCTAGTTTTAGGCTGTCTTTGTTATAATTTTCACCGGCCTTATCATGTGTATATCACAAGCCCCGCTAATCGCAAAGACCAGCGGGGCTAAAAGTGTTATTAAACTAAGCTGTTTCTGCTCGTTTCTATAACGTTATTTCTTAAGCTTGTCCCAGTATTGTACCATGTCAACCAAGCGGCTGGTGTAGCCCCATTCATTGTCATACCAGGCAATTATCTTGAAGAAATGATCATTGAGTTCCATACCAGCCAGAGCGTCGAATACCGAAGAGTGTGTTTCGCCAATAATATCAGAAGAGACGATTGGGTCTTCGGTGTATTCAAGGATGCCTTTTAGATGTCCTTCGGCAGCGGCTTTCATTGCTGCCTTTATTTCTTCATAGCTTGTAGATTTTTCCAAGCGTACTGTGAAGTCAATAGTAGAAGCATCCAAAGTTGGGACACGCATTGACATTGCATTGATTTTACCAGCAAGCTCTGGAAGTACTTTGACAGCAGCTTTAGCAGCGCCAGTTGTTGTAGGCACGATGTTAAAGCTTGCACGACCACGACGGTAGTCTTTTGCCAGACCGTCAACAGTCTTTTGATTAGCTGTTACAGAGTGGACTGTTGTCATCAGACCCTCGACAATGCCAAAGTTGTCATTGAGCACTTTTAGCACTGGAACAAAGCAGTTTGTTGTGCAGGAAGCATTTGAAATAATGTCATGATCATAAGTGAGTTTTTCGTGATTACCACCGAGCACAAACATTGGTGTATCGTCCTTGGACGGAGCGCTCATAATGACTTTCTTTGCACCAGCCATTAAGTGTCTTTCTGATTTTTCGCGGGTCAGGAAAAGGCCTGTAGATTCGATTACATAGTCAACGCCTATCTCGTCCCAATGCAGATTTGCAGGGTCTTTTTCTGCTGTGATACGAATTTTTTGACCGTCAACATACATCTGGCCATTTTTTATTTCTACATGACCTTTGAAACGTCCGTGCACTGAGTCATATTTTAGCAAATATGCTAGCTGATTAGCATCTGTCAAGTCATTAATACCAACGACTTCCATGTCTGGACGTTCATGTATGATTCTGAAGGCTATGCGTCCAATACGCCCAAAACCGTTTATACCAACTCTAATTTTACTCATAGTTAATAAGTTTTTATAGTTTTTTCGCAAACAAATATACTAAATCTCTGGGATAAAAGCCGACCTTTTGATATAATTATTTCAAACGATTGAGGAAATTATTCTATTTATTTTATTAGAAAATTTATCCTACTTCACTGATTTTCTGTAGTTTGTCTCGTTTAAGGATTTTTATATCTCTGACCTTTAGCTCAATATAGCCAGCCTCGGCAAACTCACTCATTATTCTGCAAGCACTCTCCCGTGTAGTGTCCAGAAGGTTAGCTAATTCTTCGCGTGTGATAGGCAATGTGAACTCATCTGATTCGAATATCTCATCTGCTAAAAACAGTAGAGCCTCTGCTACCTTACCTCTTACTTGCTTTTGTACACGGTTGACACATGTTCGGAAATTCTCAAGCTCATTGCGACTCATTATCTGGATAATCTCATAAGCAAACATGCCATTGCGGTATAAGAACTGCTTAAACACGTCTGCATCTATGAAACATACCTCACAAATGTTGAGGGCAGTTACTGAGTAGTGATTCACTTTATCGCCAATTGTAGTGGGTATGCCTATGTAAATAGGTCCTTTGGCTATTTTCATGATTTGTTCTTTGACCGGACCTTGTATCTGATATTTAACAATTCCATCTTTTAAATAAGCTATGTTAAGTGATAGAGCACCGTCACGTATTATTTTCTCGCCAGGTTTGAAGCTTACCCTTGCACAGTGAGAGGCCAGGGTGTCCAAGTCTTCCTTTTTCAGAAATTTGGCAGCTTGCGCCTTGAATTCGCAGTATGTACAGTCTAATCTTTTCATTTATCATGAATTTTTGTGACACGACTCACAATTAGCTCTAAGTCATCTCACATGTAAACTATTGATAACCGTCGTATTCTGGGATATTTTAGCAATAGAATAAAATCTTAACCAAGTTAAAAACTTTTTTACTGGTAAACAAAAACAATTAAACATAAAAAAATGGATAAGGACGTAGAACAAAAGATTCAAGACCTACAAAATCAAATAAATGAGTTAAAAGGTCAGGTTGCTGATGTAGAGGAAGCTACAAAAGATCAGCTCTCTATTGCTATTGTCTCAGGGGATATGGACAGAATACTTGCTGCCATGGTTCTCTCTATTGCTGCTGCTTCTATGGATACACAAGTGAAGTTATTTTTTTCTTTCTGGTCATTGTCTGCTCTGCGTGATAAGAGCAAGAGGGTAAAATCAAAAGATTTTTTATCCAAGATGTTTGGATTTATGTTGCCTCGTGGCATGGACAAACTAAAACTATCAAAGATGAATATGGCTGGCATGGGACCTAAGATGATTAAATTTTTGATGAAGAAGCAAAATGTACTTTCCTTGGACGAGATGTTCCGTCAGGCAGCAGAACTGGGTATTGAGATTATTGTTTGCGAAATGTCTATGGGCTTGATGGGCATTAGAAAAGAGGAATTAATTGACTATCCAAATTTGAGCCTTGCCGGCGCTGGAACATTTATCGCCGAAGCAGCAGAAAGTAGAATACAACTATTTATTTGACAGTATTGCGTGTATGCGGCTGCTATTTGTTTTGTGATTTGGCTCACATTTTATTCCGGTAATTATCACAATTGCTTCTAAGGCATGTCACATACAAAGTATTGATAGCCGATTCAGTTCGAGGTATTTTAGTAGTGGAAATTAAACCCTAAACCTTTTTAGCTATGGAAACTAAAAAAATGTGTATGGCTCTGTTCACAGGTAGTCTTGATAAATTGACAGCTGCTGGTGTTATTCTCTCGGGTGCAGTAGCAGATGATATGGACATAGATATTTATGTTTTGCTTCAGGGTGCACGTGCTTTTCTCAAGGATGTGGCAGATAAACCAGAGATGTTGAACATGGCCGAAAATGCAAATCTTCGTAAAGAATTCGAACAAGGTCTCAAACGCCTTAATGTCATGCCATGGATAGAGTTTTTCCGCGAGGCTAAACAAATGGGAAATATTAAAATCCATATTTGTGGCCTGGCTGGTAAGCTCTGGGGCGGCGAAAAACTTGAAGACTTCGTTGAAATTGCCGATGATATTGTTGGCATCAACGAGTACATCACAAAAGCTCAACAGGCAGATATTCATCTGCTTATTTAACTTTTATCATTAAAATCCCTAAAAAACAAAACATTATGAACGAAGAACAACTCAAACAAATTAAGGCAGACAAGGTCGTAGATGCTCGTGGTACTGCATGCCCAGGTCCACTGCTGGCAGCAAAAAAAGCTATTGGACTAATCGAACAAGGACAGATAATGGAAATTCTCTCTTCTGATGAAGGCACTAAACGCGATGTACCTAAATGGGCTAAGAAAAAAGGCTATGAATATCTCGGCACTATAGAAGAAAATGGCTACTTCAGAATTTTCTTACGTAAATGATCTGATTGCCGCCTGCGGGGCTGCCCTAAGCCACATCGAGCAAACTCTCATGTGACAGCAGCCCCGCCACCTTTGAACTTGTGGACATTTTGATGGAATAACTTCAATATTTAAAGCTATGAATGACGATAAACCTAAAATACTAGTTTTTTCGACAGAAAAAATTTCAGACCCTGCCATAGATCTGGCCGGACTGTTGAAAATGCATTATCCTGCAACTGTTTATACTGTTACAGTCCCCTGTTCTTCTTCTATTAAACCCAGGTGGATAATGCACGCCTTTCAGGTTGGTTTTGACGGTGTTTTTATTGCAGCAGATGGTACTGACTGTCCGTATAGCGATAAATGCTCTGAGAACACGGCAGAAATTGTCAGGCAAACACAAGACCTGATGAGACAAAAGGGATTGGAAACAGCCCGACTCAAGATGGCTGCTATTTGTTCTGTCTGCTCAGAAGCTTTTGTCCGTCAGATAAAAGCTTTCTATGATTATTTGATAAAACAAAAACAACAAGAAAATGCTTAAACCAAAGACACATTATGACGCACTGGTCGTAGGCGGCGGTATAGCAGGTCAAGAAACAGCCTTAAATTTAGCAAATCTCGGCTACAAGGTTGCCCTGGTAGAAAAAGACTATTCCATAGGTGGCAAAATGATTTTGCTTAGCAAAGTCTTCCCTACATTGGACTGTGCTGCTTGTATCACAACGCCTAAGGTCTCAGAGACAGCTCGTCATCCTAATATAGATGTTTTTACATACAGCGAAGTGGAAGACATCTACAAACAAGAGCGTGGATTCAAGTTTACACTTCGCCAAAAACCACGTTATGTGACAGAAGATTGTACTGGCTGCCAGCTGTGTGAGCAGGTGTGTCCGGTAGTTGTCGAGGACCAGTATCAGTATGGTCTTATCGGGCGAAAGGCTATTTTTATTCCGCATAGTATTGCTAACCCACGTATAGCCGCAATAGATATGGACAATTGTACCTTGTGTGGTCTATGTGAAAACGTATGTCCGCCGAAAAGCATTGACTTTACTCAGACAGAGCAGGTTACACAGATTACTGCGACGGCTGTTGTATTGGCTACAGGTTATAAGCTCTTTGACCCTACGGTTATAAAGCGTTATGGATATGGGAAATACAAAAATGTTGTTACTGCAATGCAAATGGAACGCCAGTTAGTGCCCACTCGCCCATTCAATAATGTATTGCGGCCAAGCGATGGTAAGGTGCCAGATAATATTGCCTATGTCTTGTGTACTGGTTCC
The DNA here is from genome assembly GCA_027015275.1 of Bacteroidales bacterium. Classification (GTDB taxonomy): domain Bacteria; phylum Bacteroidota; class Bacteroidia; order Bacteroidales; family S143-33; genus S143-33. Next base: position 7,538 of record JALWCU010000298.1, read on the forward strand.
CGTGATGCCACTGTGGGTAGTCCTATTTGTTCACAGGTGTGTTGTATGTATTCGACAAAGCAAGCTCAGCTATTGATGGGAGCTTTGCCCATGGCAGATGTAACACTTTATTATATCAATATTCGTGCTTATGGCAAGGGCTTCTGTGAATTTTATCAGCAGGCTCGGTCTATGGGTGTGGGTTATGTCAAGGGTAAGGTTGGACGAATATTTGAAAAGGACAACGGCAATTTGATTGTGCGTTACGAAGATATTGAGACAGGAGAAGTCGCTGAGACAGAGCATGATTTGGTGGTGCTTTCAATAGGTATTTTGCCGAATAAGGATTATCAAAAGTTATTCAAAAATGTCATAGTCGAACATGATCCATATAATTATGTCAAACAGGTCGATGAACTAACCAGCCCTGCCCGTACATCTGTCGATGGTGTGTTTGTCGCCGGTACAGCATCTGGCCCTATGGATATACCTGATAGTATTCTTTCGGCTGGTGCAGCATCTTCCGAGGCAGCCAGTTATTTACGAAAAGTCTATAAACAGATTCAGCCGTCTTTGAACTAATGTCTTGTTAATTAATACTTTAAACTTTAGACAAAATGAAAATAGGTGTTTATATATGCCATTGTGGATCCAACATAGCCGATTATGTTAATATAGAGCAGGTCAAAAAGGCTATACAGGAGCAAGGTGAAGCTTTTCTGGTCAAAGATGTCATGTTTGCATGTGCGGATTCGTCACAGAAAGAAATGGTGCAAGATATTAAAACTCAGAAGCTTGATGCTATTGTTGTGGCATCTTGTTCGCCAAAATTACATTTGCCAACATTTAGGGGAGTTGCCCGCCGTGGAGGACTTAATCCTTACAATTATGTTCAGGTAAATATACGTGAACAATGTTCCTGGGCACACAGCGACGACAAAAAAGGCGCAACAGCAAAAGCCATTAGACTTATTCAGGCAGGCATCGAAAAAGCCAAGAATAGCGAGCCTCTCGAACCTATTAAAATTGATGCTGTCAATGCTGTTGCCATTGTTGGCGCTGGTGTAGCAGGCCTGCGTGCTGCTATAGAACTGGCAGATATGGGAACTTACGTTTATCTGATTGAACGTGAGTATTTTGTTGGCGGACGTATTACACAATGGGATAAATTGTTTACTACCAACCAGTCTGGCCGTGAGATTATTACAAAATTGTATAATCAGCTTATTTCATACAAGAACATCACACTTTTTACAGGGGCTGAGATTGTTCACACATCTGGTAGCGTGGGCAATATGCAGATTAAGGTCAGAGTAAAGCCGCGATATGTGGACACCACTTGTGCATTTGACAAAGAAAAATTTGAAAAAGCAATAGAAGTATGTCCGGTCGAAGTAGAAGATGAATTTAACTTTGGACTGACAAAACGCAAAGCTATTTTTAAGAATTATCCGGGAGAGTTCCCCGAGTTACCTGCCATTGATTATGATAATTGTACAAAGTGTGGCGAGTGCCAGAAGGTTTGTGATGGTATTGATCTGGATCAAAAACCAGAGTATTTGAATCTCAATGTTGGTGCTATTTTGCTGGCTACAGGTTTTGATCCTTATGAGCCAAGTGAAGGAGAATATGGATATGGTAAAGTGCCCAATGTCATAACCTTACAGCAATTCAAGCGCCTGATGGAGTTGTGTCCAGAGCAACTTGTTTACAAAGGCCGTAAAATTCGCAGTATTGCTTATATCTATTGTGTCGGTAGCCGACAGCAGAATGGCCCAAATCATTATTGCTCACGTTACTGCTGTACTGCTGCCATGCACACAGCATTGCTTGTTAAGGAAAAATACAAGGACATTCGTAACTTCCATTTTACTCGTGGTATCCGCACTTATGGTAAGCAAGAGCATATTTATCATGAAGCTCTTGAACAGGGTGATGTGGTATTCCAGTCGTTTAATGACCCTTTGTGTCAGGTTAGTGCACATAACGGAACAGCTATTGTCAAGATCAATGATTTTCTCACGCGTGGCAAGCCTATTGAATTAGAGGCAGATTTGGTTGTGCTCATAACTGGCATGGTGCCGCGTAAAGACAATAGTATTGGACAACTGCTCAAGGTGCCAGTGGGCCGCGATCATTTCTTTAATGAGATTCATCTTAAGCTCAGACCAGTGGAGACGGTCATCGATGGTGTATTTATTTCCGGTGCTTCACAAGGACCTAAGAACATAATGGAAGCAGTTAATTCAGCCCTGGCCGCCGCAGCTAAAGCTAATAATCTTGTCAAGAAAGGCTTTATTTCTATAGAGCCTACTGTGGCGTTTGTTGATACACAGCAATGTCAGTGGTGTGACAAATGTTCTGAAATTTGTCCATTTGATGCCTTCGAAAAAATAGAGCAGGATGGCAAGCAGGTGGCAAGTGTTATCACTTCATTGTGCAAAGGTTGTGGTATGTGCTTGCCAGTTTGTCCAGAGAATGCTATAGAGCTGCATAATTATACAGATAGACAAATCGAATCAATGATTGATGATCTTGTACATGTTTGATTAACCTTCTAAAAATTAAAAATTATGGCTCGTACTGTTGATATTATAAAAAAGCAAAGGAAAGCCTCAGAGGCTGCCCGGGAAAAGCTCAAAGAATTTAACCGTATGAAAAAAGCAATTTCCAATGCTCTAAAAGACAGACCTTTGACTATCCCACAAATAGCCGAGAAGATAAATCAACCATCAGACAAAGTCCTTTTTTATCTGATGAGTATGTACAAATATGGACTGGTAGAGGTGGACTCTATAGACGAAATGGACGAATATTATCTCTATCGTCTTAAGCAGCAAGCTACAAACAAAAAGTGATTAATCAAAACACAGAAAATCATGCAATTATGGATACAAAATTTATCAATGAAGTAGAACGCTACGGCGCCGATCATTTTAAAGCTTGTTATGATTGTGGTACCTGTACAGCAGTGTGTACTCTTTCTGAGCCAGGTCATAGTTTTCCACGCTATTTTGTACGTCTTGCTAAGACAGGACAAAAGGACGAGATTCTGCGTTCACGTGAGCTTTGGCTCTGCTATGCCTGCGGTGATTGCTCAGAGAACTGCCCCAGAAATGCCGATCCTGCCGAGTTGATTGCTGCTCTGAGAAGATATACAATAGCTAGCTATGAACCCACAGGACTGACAAAGCTTATTTTCAAGAGCAATCCTTTGTATATACTTGTAACTCTTGTTTTGGCTGTGATTTTTGCTTTAGTTTTGCTTAGCTTTCATCCGCAGTCAGATGTTAGTCGTTGGTTGTTCAAATATATTGATTATGAAACTATTCACTATACAGGTATTGTGGCAGCCGTACTTATGATTTTTAGTTTAATCTCAGGTTTTTTCACAAGCATCAAGAATTACTCTCCCCAGAAGCCTATGTCAAAGCCGTGGGATGCTCTCAAAAAAACTCTTATAGAGATGGGTATTTTTAAGCGTTATCAGAGTTGTGATACTTATGAAGATTCATACTGGGCAGGTAAGCCTTGGATAATAAAACCATGGTTCTTGCATTTTTGTATTTTCTGGGGATTTATTTTGCTATTCACTGCTACGGCAATGGATTATCTGTTCAAGAATCCGAATATTGATGTGTGGTGGCCAACGCGTATTATAGGTACTATCGGTGGACTATTGTTGATGTATGGTTCTACTATTGTTATGATTTACAGATTGTTGGGGCCTACGAAGATTTACCAGAGCACAAAATTAGCAGACTGGGTATTCTTGATATTTATTTGGCTCACCGGTTTTACTGGTTTCTGGCTCGAGATTTCTATTTTTGCTCATGACCACACTATGTTGACTTATGGTATTTTGCTTTTTCATGTTGTTTGTGCTGTGGAGATGTTTCTTTTGTTTGCTTTTTCCAAATTTGCTCATGCTCTCTATAGACCGATTGCTTTATATGATTATTTTAGGACAAAATCTTGATGGGTAATTAATTGAATATGTGCGTTTTGTTGTGCCCTGCTGGCTTTTTGTCAGCAGGGCTTTTGCTTTTGTCAAGTGTTTCGTCAAAATAATTTTCAATCATGGGAAATTTTTTTCGCTTGATTTTCTGAATTTTCTGTGCTTGAATATTTCTCCTACTGTTTGTATTTATCTGTTAATAAGTCTGTTGCTTAGTATTCCATAGCGATATAAACTTTTTCATAAACTTTCAATTATTGTCCAAAATAATTATATTTTTACAAACATGAGCAAATTTACGAATCTATTGTAAATCAAAGGGGAAGCTATGAAAAATTTTGTTCATCTTCATGTACACTCGCAGTATTCTATACTTGACGGGGCCTGTAAGGTTTCGGACATTGTAAAGAAGGCCAAGGAATTTGGCATGCCTGCGGTGGCGCTCACAGACCATGGTAATATGTATGGCATTGCCGAGTTTTATATGCAGACCAAGAAACAAGGCATTAAACCTATTATTGGTGTGGAAGCTTATGTTGCCGAAAAGTCTATGGAAGACCGCACACCCACGGGCAGGAGAAGAGGTTATCATCTTATTCTCTTGGCAAAGAATCTTACTGGTTATCACAATCTTATGAAACTTGTTTCTTATGCACATCTTTTTGGATTTTATTATAATCCGCGCATGGACAAGGCATTGCTGCGGAAATACCACGAGGGATTGATTGCTTCCTCTGCTTGTCTGGGTGGCGAGATACCACAGAAAATACTCAGTGGCGACATGGATGGAGCTCGAAAGGCGATAGAAGAGTATCTGGATATTTTCGGAGATGATTTTTACTTGGAACTAATGCGCCACAAAACAGGAGACCCTGAGAAGGACAAGGACACTTTTAAAAAGCAGGAATATGTCAACAAGTATCTTATAGAATTAGCCAAGGAATACAATATCAAGCTAATCGCAACTAATGATGTGCATTTTCTCAATCCCGAAGATTTTGATACGCACAAAATACTCATCTGCCTCAATACTGGAAGGACCTGCGATGAACAAAACAAGAAACTCGTTTATACTGGTCAGGAGTTTTTTGCTTCGCCAGACTATATGTGGGATTTATTCTCAGATATTCCTCAGGCTCTCGAAAACACTATGGAGATTGCCGATAAGGTCGAAGTATATAGCATTGAACATGATCCAATAATGCCTATTTTTGAGATACCACCGGAGTTTAAAGATGACAACGAATATTTACGTTATCTGACCTACGAGGGTGCAAAGGAGCGTTGGGGCGAACCCTTACCAGACGAAATTAAGGAACGCCTTGAGTTTGAGCTTGGTACTATAGAAAAAATGGGTTTTTCCAGCTATTTCTTAATTGTATGGGATTTTATCCGTGCTGCCCGTGAGATGGGCGTGTGGGTCGGTCCTGGTCGTGGCTCTGCTGCTGGTTCGGCTGTTGCTTATTGCCTGAAAATCATTGAAATAGATCCAATTAAATATGATTTGCTCTTTGAGCGTTTTCTCAACCCCGACCGTATCAGCATGCCAGATATTGATGTGGATTTTGACGAGGATGGCCGTGATAAGGTTTTGGAATATGTTGCCCAAAAATATGGACGCAAGCGTGTGGCAAATATCATTACTTTTGGCACAATGGCTATGAAGTCTGCTATTAGAGATGTGGCGCGTGTTCTTGGCTATCCCATTCCTACTGCCGATAAATTGACAAAGATGATACCTGACAAGGTCAAGACCTTTAAGGAAGCTTATGCCAAGTCAGAAGAGTTTCGCAATATCAGACAGCATGGTACGAAGGAAGAGAGAAGAATATTAGAATATGCCGAGAAGCTCGAAGGCTCTGTCCGTCAGAAAGGTGTGCATGCTTGCGGTGTTATTATTGGTCGTGATGATTTGGAAAATTTTATTCCTCTGACCCAGACCAAGGATTCGGTTTTATTTGCCTCGACACAATACGAAGGCTCTTATGTAGAGTCTGTCGGCATGTTAAAGATGGACTTTTTGGGGCTGAGAACATTGTCGGTGCTCAAGGATGCCGTAGAAAACATAAAGCATTCCAAGGGCGTGGAAATTGATTTTGCTTCTTTGCCACTCGATGACAAGGAGACTTATGATCTATTTAGTCGTGGCGACACTATTGGACTGTTTCAGTTCGAGTCAGCAGGTATGCGTAAATATCTCAAGGAACTTAAGCCTCAGCGTATTGATGATCTTATTGCTATGAATGCTTTATATCGTCCAGGACCTCTCAGCTATATCCCGAAATTCATTGCTAGAAAAAACGGACAGGAAAAAATCGAGTATGACTTGCCACAGATGAAAGAAATTCTGGAAAATACTTACGGTATTACAGTTTATCAAGAGCAGGTTATGCTTTTGTCGCAAAAACTGGCAGGTTTCACACGTGGGGAAGCTGATTCCTTGCGCAAGGCTATGGGTAAGAAGAAAAAGGATATTATTGACAAGCTAAAGCCCAAATTCATAGAAGGTTGCCAGAATAACGGCATTGACCCGCAGGTGGCAGAGAAAATATGGAATGACTGGGAGAAGTTTGCCTCTTATGCTTTTAATAAATCTCACTCGACCTGTTACGCTTATCTGGCATATCATACTGGCTACCTCAAGGCACATTATCCTGCCGAATTCATGGCAGCCTTGCTTAGCCGTAAACTTAATGATATTAAGAAGATTGCGCATTTGATGGACGAGTGCCGTAGAATGAAAATCGAAGTGCTCGGCCCAGATGTTAACGAAAGTTTTGACCGTTTCTTTGTGAACAAAAGGGGAGCTATACGTTTTGCACTGGCAGCAATCAAAGGGGTAGGCAAGCATGCTGCCGAGGAAATTGTTCGCGAAAGAGAAGAACACGGACCATTCAAAGATATTTATGACTTTGTCGAACGCATTGACTTGCAGGTTGTTAATAAACGAGTGCTGGAAAGTCTGGTTATCTCAGGAGCTATTGACAACATTAGTCCTTACCCACGTGCGCAATATTTTGCACAGACGCCAGCTGGTACAACGCTTATAGAAGATTTGATTAAATATGGACAGCGTTTTCAGTCATTTATGCAGGATTCGGCAAATTCGCTTTTTGGAGAAACAAAGGTCGAAACAAAGCGCCCAGAGCCTAAGACTAGTGTCGAAGAATGGTCTGATCTGGAGCGCCTCAACCGTGAGCGTGAATTGATAGGTATTTATCTCTCTGCCCATCCTCTGGATAATGATAAACCAATAATTCAGGCATTTACTAATACGCAGCTCACGGCTCTGAAGAATCTTAATAAGTTTATTAATAAAGATATAAAAGTAGCAGGGGTTGTTACCTCAGTCTCGCGTAACACTTCAAAGAGTGGAAATCCTTATGGACGGTTTGTGCTTGAAGATTATTCTGGTTCTCATGAATTTGTGCTGTTCGGCGATACTTTTGTGCGTCTTTTCCCTCTGATTATGCCAGGTGCTAAAGTCCTGTTGATAGCGCGTGTTTACATGCGCAATGGAGATGAACATAATCTTGACATGAAGATTGTGGACATCAAGCCTTTGAGTGAGCTCAAAATAGAGAGAATTATCATCCGTTTGCTCATTGAGCAAGTAGGAACACCTGAGTCAGAGCAGATTATTGATTTTCTTTCCCAAGGGCTCAACGGCGGACCATTGTGTGAATTTTATTTCCTTGATCCCGAAGACAAGGTTGACCTGCCAATGAAAGTAAAAACTTTTCATGTTAAGGACCTTGTAGGATTGATGAACTATCTGGACGAAAATCACTATAAGTATAAGCTAGTACCAGCAATTAAAAAAGTTGTAGCTCGATGAATATATTACAGCAGATACCCAAAGATTTGCTCAATTTCACACTTGTAGCAGTTTTTTCTTTTCTCTTTGGTATGGAGCAGCGACAGCATCATCAGGAGCATGATAAACAGGCAGTTTTTGGTACTGACCGTACTTTTACTTTGATTGGTATTCTGGGCTTTATACTTTATTACGTTGATCCCAGTTATCGCCTGTTCATTTATGGCGCTGTTATACTGGGTATACTGTTTAGTATTTTTTATTGGCACAAGGCTGAGACGGTAGAGAAATATGGAATCACCTCGATTATAGTGGCATTGCTAACATATTTCCTTACGCCGTTAGTTTACAAAGCCCAGCCGTGGCTCGTTATGCTTGTGGTCGTGTTGATAATGATTCTTGTGGAGAGCAAGGAAACCCTGACGACCTTTTCTCAAAAATTTGATAAATACGAGTTTACAACACTTGCTAAATTCATTATCATTGCAGGCGTTATTCTGCCTTTGTTACCTAATAAGCCGCTAATTCAAGGCTGGGACATTACTCCTTATAAGTTTTGGCTGGCCATTGTTGTTGTGTCCACTATTTCCTATTTGAGCTATTTGATCAAAAAGTTTCTTTTCCCTGATGCAGGTATTCTTTTGGCAGCTTTTCTGGGTGGACTCTATAGTAGCACAGCAACGACTGTTATTTTGGCCCGAAAGAGCAAAGGCCAAAGTCCTTTTCAAGTCTCTGCTGGAATTATCTTGGCTACCGGAGTTATGTATATACGTGTGTGGATTTTGGCATTGATATTTAATCATAAGATAGCCATGTATTTGCTGCCTTATCTGGCATTTCTGGTGGTGTTTAGCGGTGCATTGGCATTTTATTTTATTCGTAAAGATGAGAAACGTGAGATGGAGCACATTGCCTTTGAGTCAGACAAAAACCCACTGGAGTTTAAGACAGCTCTGATTTTTGGTGTTTTGTTTACATTTTTTGCAGTTCTTTCTCATTATGTGATGGTCAATTTTGGCGATTTGGGAATGGGTATTTTATCTCTGATAGTTGGGGTTACAGACATAGATCCTTACTTATTGAGCTTGTTTCAGAGTGGCCCTTCGATGGCTACTAGTATGATTGTAATTGCCACTATTCTGGCTACTGCAAGTAACAATATTGCAAAGATGATTTATGCTGTTAGCTTGGGTGTCAAGGAGATTAAGAAGTTTGTAGTTTTTGCATTTTTATCTTTATTTGTTGTAAGTTTAGTAATGGTTTTAGCAATGTATTTTATAAATTTCTAAAAAACATGGGCCTGCTGATGAAGACGCTTAATGAATTGCCTTACAATACTTTGACAGTTTATTTTGCCCCTTATATATTTTCCCGTATGGAATACGCTATTGTTAACGGCGAGTTTCGTTTGGCTACAAATACCAATTTTTTTGATGACGACGGTTATCTGAAAAAGGATATTACAGCCAATCAGCTCCTTTCGCAGCTTTATTTTATCACAGACATTAAGAGTGTTTATATTTTTAGTCTGGCTAATAATTATGCTGATATTTTCATGACTACCGAAAAATACGTAGTCTTTAAAATGAATACCTTCCGATTTGAGTTTGAAACACACGAATTAGTTGATATGCAAAATGTCTTGATGCTCAGGACATCAGCTCTTTCCCGCAATGCCAAGAGACTCGTTCAGCAGTTCTGGAAAAATGCTAATAAATTGGAAGTTTTAACGAAATTGGCAGATGAGCTCTATCCTACTGACGAAGCTAAATATCGTATTTCCAAGGAACTTGGTGTTGATATTCACGAAATCAGGAAAATGACGGATCTGACTGAAGCTATTAAAAAAGACACAGATTCTGTTCATGGCATCTTATCGCAAATAGACGTTATGCACAACAAGGAAGTGGGTACAGAATAAACAAAAGCAGGTTTTCATGGCAAAAAAACATAAGATTTTCGAACACGTTGAGATAGAAAAAATCGCGGCCAAAGGCAAGGCTCTGGCAAGAGTTGATGGAGTAGTTGTTTTTGTCAGCGGTGCAGTGCCTGGTGATGTTGTCGATTTACAGGTATTGCGAAAAAGAAAAAATTATTATGAAGCCAAAGTCATAAAGTTTCATCACTACAGTAAAGATAGAGTAGAACCAAAGTGCCAGCATTTTGGCATTTGCGGAGGTTGTAAATGGCAAAATCTTGATTATCAGTATCAGTTGCAGTATAAACAACAGGAAGTAGTGGAAGCCTTTGAGCATATTGCCAGTGTCAGCCCAGAGCAGGTTAGACCTATAATCGCATCGGACAACATCTTCTATTATCGTAACAAACTGGAGTTTACTTTCTCTGCACATCGCTGGCTGACAGAGCAAGATCCTATAAGTGAGGAGCATCCCCCAGCCTTGGGTTTTCATGCACCTGGTATGTTTGACAAGGTGGTGGACATTTATCAGTGTCTTTTGCAAAAAGAGCCTTCAAACCAGATTCGCAATCTTGTGCGAGATATAGCTCTGGAGCGTGATTATGAGTTTTATAATATTCGTGAGCATACGGGCTTTTTGCGTAATTTGATCATTCGCAATAATTTGGCTGGTCAGTTTATGGTTATTTTGCAAGTGGCGCAGGACAGACCAGACGATGTGGCTTATATCCTGAACACTCTGAGAGAGCATTTCCCACAAATTGTCTCTCTGTATTACATTGTAAATCAGAAGAAAAACGATAGCTATGCAGATTTAGAGCCAGTGCATTTTTGGGGCGAGAAGTTTTTGATAGAAGATTTGGACGGCTTAAAATTCCGGGTTCATCCCAAGTCATTTTTCCAGACTAACACTCGTCAAGCATTGAATCTTTACCGTGTTGCCAAGGAATTTGCGCAGTTGACAGGCAATGAAGTCGTGTATGACCTTTATACTGGTACAGGCACGATAGCGCTGTATGTGGCACGAGATGCTAAGAAAGTCATAGGTATTGAGTATATTGCAGAGGCTATTGAAGATGCGCGTGAGAATGCTAAATTTAATCAGATAGATAATACAGAATTTTTTGTAGGCGATATGAAGGATGTGATGAATCAGGACTTTATCATCAACAATGGACGCCCAGATGTAATTATTTTAGATCCGCCACGGGCAGGCATGCACAAGTCTGTGGTTGAAGCTATAAAATTTGCCAGTCCTAAGCGCATAGTTTATGTAAGCTGTAATCCAGCAACGCAAGCTCGTGATGTTCAGCTTCTTTCGGATAAGTATGAGTTGGTTGTAACGCAGCCTGTAGATATGTTTCCGCATACTTACCACGTCGAGAATGTGGCATTACTTAAGTTGAAGTAGAAAATAATTTTTAACCAAAGCTTATTTGGTCGGTTTTCTTCAGGAAATTTCATTTTCCAAAATACCTATCCCATTGACGTCTATCTTTCTTGGTAGGACGGCCTTTTTCTTGTCTTTTGGGCACTGATGTGCGTTGATATTCCACATAAAGCTTTAGTTTCATAAGGTCCTCTTGTGGGGTAATTTCTTCAATATACTGGTCAACGAGCTTAGCACCTATTCGTCTGTCCAATAGTTCTTTGACCTTGTACGAACGCATGATTACTTTGTATTTTATTGCAATAACATCGCCTTGTTTCACTTCTCGGGATGCTTTGGCTTTCTGTCCGTTAATTGTTACATGACCTTTGCTGCACTCTGACGCAGCAAGAGAACGTGTCTTATATAGCCTAACAGCCCAGAGGAATTTATCGATTCTCACTTTTTCCATTATGGTTAAGAATTAAGTATTTGGTCAATACGTAAAACACAAGTCCAATAATCATACCCCAGCATGCCCCTGCCATTATGTCCGAAGGATAATGTACGCCCATATACACTCTACTGATACTCACGACTATAGCCCATAGAAACATCATTGCTGTAAAATATTTTTTCCGTACGAGCAGACTGGCGATAGTGGCTAACGTGAAAGTATTACTGGCATGTGATGAAAAAAAACCATACAAACCGCCACAATGGTTATGCACAAGTATTATTTGCCCCATGAGAAAAGGATTATGACAAGGACGGAGCCGTTTAACAGTTTCCTTAAATAGATGTACAGAGGTAAAGTCAGACAAGCCGATAGCCAGAATCACGAGCAAAATTATCCAAATACTTTGCCTGTGGAATGATTTGATAAAAACAAAGAGCACAAAAAAATACAGTGGCAACCACAGCAGGTTACCACTAAATTGCCACATTAGCCAGTCCCACAATGGCGTGTGATGATGGTTAAGTGCAAAGAGTAAATTTAGGTCTAATCTCCTAAGCCAATCGAGCATCAAATGTTATTTTGCCAGATTCAGTAACATGTCACCGGACTCGGTCAGCAGCAGAGACAGGGAATTCAAAGAAGCTTCCAGTTCGTTCAGATCGAGATTTTCTACCTGAAGAGTGTCGCGATAAATAACAGTATCTTGTTCGTCCAGTGCCAGTGCACCGCAAATTAAATCGCGGTTTTTTCGCAGAAGTGTCTTGAGAGCATCCACGCTGACTGACTTGAGCTTGAACAAGGGCTGCTCAATGATAACTGTGTCCTCATCTATGGCAATGATCATGTTTTTGATAAGAGCATCTTCTTTTTCTATAATGAAAATACCTTGGTCTGGATTTTCTTTGACAATAGAATATTCCAGGTCTAAAAGGTATTGTTTAACTTTGCTGAAATTGTTTTCCATCTCGCTGGGGTTTTATAAATTTCAATACTAAAGATAATAATTCTATGCAAAACATAAAAGATAAATTTTATCAGTGCATTTCATTTCCACTTGGTTTTATTTGTCTAGAAGTGTCAAGCAATATGCTACAGAGAGTTTATTTCACAAGTACCCCGATTGAGCAGAGTCCTAATCATTTGACTGTCAGGTGTATCGAACAACTACGAGAGTATCTCACCGGTGCGAGAAAGATTTTTGATTGTCCTTTGCATTTGTCTGGTACAGATTTTCAGCTTTTGGTGTGGAAAGAAACCACAAAAATACCTTATGGACAGCTAATTACTTATAAGCAAATGGCTGGGCTTATAGGACATCCTGGAGCTTATCGAGCAGTGGCTAATGCTTTGGCTAGTAATAAATTTCCTATCTTTATTCCCTGCCATAGAGTAGTTTCTTCTACAGGCTTAGGGGGCTATACACCAGGATTGGAAATAAAAAAATTCTTACTTTCTGTCGAGGGCGTGACAATATGACAATAATTTTATTAAGTTTGTTGACGATTTTTCATTATTCTTTCTTTGGCAAATAATTTGACCAGTAGAGAAGCAATAAACAAAACAACAAAAAATGGCAGGAAAAGATATGGACAAAAATACCCATAAATCGCAAGAAGTAGATAAGCAACAAGAGAAAGAAACCAAAAAAGAGGAAACAAAAGCTACCAAAACTCAAAAAAATACACAGCAGGCACAGACAGATTGTCAGGTTTTGGAAATCAAGATTAAAGAGCTGGAAGATAAACTTAATGAGCAGAATGATAGATATTTGCGCCTTGCAGCTGAATATGATAATTATCGCAAACGTACGCTGAAGGAAAAATCAGACCTTATAAAGACAGCAGGAGAAAAGGTCCTCGTTGACTTGTTGCCAGTGATAGACGATTTTGACCTGGCCCTTGAGCATATAGACAAAGCCTCTGATGTGGAAGCGCTCAAGGAAGGTGTCAAGCTAATTTACAACCATTTTCAAAAATTTCTTACGCAGCAAGGTGTCGAAGAGATAGAAGCACTGGGCAAGCCACTGGATACTGATTTGCACGAAGCTATCCAGCAGATGCCAGCACAGAGCGATGAGGAAAAGGGCAAGATAGTTAAGGTCGTACAAAAGGGGTATAAGCTAAACGACAAAGTAATACGTCATGCTAAGGTCATAGTTGCAATGTAAATCATTTTTAATTATACACGCTGGGCTGTCTGGGCAGTAAAGTATAAAAATAAAATAGCGTTTATTCCTACAAAAGAAGAGCAGAAATAACAGGAAAACTTCAGACGCCCTGCTTTAATAAAATATATAAAACATGTCAGAAAAACGAGACTATTACGAGATACTGGGTGTTTCACGCAGTGCTACCAGAGAAGAGATAAAAAAGGCATACCGTCGCATGGCCATGAAATATCACCCGGACCGTAACCCTGGCGACAAGGAAGCAGAAGAAAAGTTCAAAGAAGCAGCAGAGGCTTACGAAGTGCTCTCCGATGACGAAAAAAGACGTATTTATGATCAATATGGGTATGATGGCTTGCGCGGGAACACTGGATTCTCAGGCTTTAGCGACCTGGACGATATTTTTTCTACCTTTTCGGATATATTCGGCGAAGCCTTTTTTGGCGGAGGATACGGTGGGCGTTCTCGTGGCACACGTTCTTCGGCGCGTCGCAATCGGGGCAGAGATTTGCAAATTACTATAAAGTTGACTCTTGAAGACATGGTCAACGGCATAAAGGGAAAGAAAATCAAGGTAAAGAAAAAAGTCAAATGCCCCGAGTGCGGTGGCAGCGGCGGTGAGCGAGAAACATGCCCTACATGCCATGGGACCGGACAGGTGTATCGAACAATGCAATCTTTCTTTGGCACCATACATCAAGCAACTACGTGCCCTACATGCCATGGAACAGGCTATGTCATAAAAAAGCCGTGCCCTGTATGCCATGGGACTGGACTCGTTGATGGCGAGGAAATAATTACGGTTGATATACCACCAGGAGTTACTGAGGAAATGCAAATGACACTGCGTGGTAAGGGCAATGCTGGCCCACAGGGCGGCATAAATGGCGATTTGATTATAAACTTTAAGGAAGTTCGGCATGAGAGCCTGCACCGTGAAGGTATAAATCTACTTTATGATCTAGATATAAGCATACCCGAAGCAGTCCTGGGCACAACAAAAGAAATTCCTACTGTCGAAGGCACCGTAAAAATAAAAATTGCACCTGGTACAGAATCGGGCAAAATCTTGAGACTTAGGGGCAAAGGCATACCTGCTTATGGACAGGACCGACGTGGAGACTTGCTTATTAAGGTCAGGGTCTTTATCCCAAAGAACATTACCAAAAAAGAAGCAGACATTATGCGTCGCTTACAAGATTCAGAGAGCTTTAAGCCAAAGACAAAAAGCTTTTTCGATAAACTCAAAGATAATCTTGGCTTGTAACGAAAAAAGGCGTCCCCACAGTGAGGACGCCTTTTCCCTTCGATGAACTCTGCCGCTACCTGTAAATTGTCTTTTTTATGATATATGTATTGTCGTCAAAGGTGATTTTAACAAAATAAATTCCCTTTTTACATGGCGGCAAATTTACTTCAATCGGCTCAAAAGTATAATTGTGAGGATGCTTAATGTAAATTGTCTTACCTAGAATATCAATGACTTCTATTCTCGTAATAAGCTGATTGGATTTAACATAAAACTGTGGTATAGACATGGGAACAGGACTAATAATAGCATCATGAACAGTTGAATTCTGATAATGAATGTTGTCCCATGTATTGTTTTGGGAAAAGGAGAAATTAACTGAAAACAAGACCATTATAATTATGTAAATAATCTTACGCATCCTCAAGTGTACTGAAATTTATTTTTATACGAAAATTTTATGCCAAAAGTTCAATACTTTACGTTATTCTTCCATCTCAATCATCTTGAATGGAATCTTGAGGATTGATTGATAATCTTCGCCAGCCTCGAGCATATCCTCGTCGTCTTCTTCATAATACCAGTTAATTACAACGTCTTTGCCTTCCTGCTTATTAATGTCTTCCAACTTTTTGAAAACGTCGAGAATACATTTTGACGAACTCGTGTTAAAATATTCGAGCTGTACATTGACCACTGTGTTTTCTTTAGGATCCTGAGCGTATTTATCCAGCCACTCAACCAAAGGTTTGTAGAATTCAACTGCATTTTCTGGAATAGAACGCCCTTTCATCTCCAGTACTCCTGTATTTGGGTCGAATTTGATGTAAGGAGTCTTGTTTGAACTCTTTATTTCTAAAATGTTTAAATCGTTGTTACTCATAGATTTTGTTTTTTTCAGTTGTAACTGTAGCACTAAAGATAAATAAATATGACTCTAAATTATAATTTATAAATTTAAAATTAAAATTACTGTTGCATTTTCTTGAAATTTCCAAAAAACCTAAACCAGCTCCACCTTTTATATTGTGTGCTTGAGAAAAAATCTTAAAAAATAATTTCTTAAGTTCATCTTCAGATAACCCTCTAATATACTTCAGATACGATTCTATTTCATCTTTGGCAAAACTGTCAACAAAATTGCCAGTTAATATCTTTGTGGCAAAGTTAGGAAATTTACATAAAATATAAAACCCAAACTTGTCATATTCTTGAGGTATTTCTTTGGGTATAACTGGATTATGTAGATAAATGTTTTGTATCAGCTCTACTGTTATGTTAAATGTTTTTTTCTTGATTTTTTTGGGAAATTCTTGAAGCTCTCTCTCTATGTCATCTAGAAGATGATTTATACTCTCCGGAGTGAAATTGTCAATCAGTAGGTACGGTTCATTGCAATTGCTAAGCTCTTTGTTGATGATTTGCTGGAGCTTTTCTGGCAACTGCCCTATCTTATTAATGTCTTTAATTGGAAGCATTCTGCGACTGTATAAAAAGTTGTTTGTTAAAGTAAAATAATAAATTTACAATACATTCCACAAAATTTCTATTATGAAAGCTTTTATTTTTTTGATGAAATGTCAAAAGATTTTATAATGGCTAAATATTCCTTCCAGAGCACCGGTTTTAATAGTATGGCTATCAGATGGCTTTAATCCAATATAATGTAAGTATTTCGCTTCTGTAGTAAAGACCCAGGCATTGCTTGTACGGTAATTATTTTTCAGTACCTTGCCAATAGATTGATAGATAGCAGGCATATCACCGGAAAGTCTGCGTCCATAAGGTGGGTTAATTATAATGTGCTTGGGCCTTTTGGCCGGACGAAGTTTTTCCATGGCAATGTCGCGAAAGTCCACCATCTCTTCTACTTTAGCGCTTATGGCATTTTTCCATGCAATGTCAATGGCCTTGGAGCTTTTGTCTGAGCCCCAGATTCTAATGCGTAGTTTTTTGTTAATCTTTTTTATTTCCTCTGCTTTTATCTTGTCCCACAGACCTTTGTCATAGTTTTTCCAGTGTTTAAAACCAAAATATGTACGTTTAAATTGCGAGGGTGTATTGCTTGCTAGCAGGGCTGCTTCTATTGGGAGAGTACCACTACCGCACATAAAGTCAACAAAATCTGTCTTTCTGTCCCATCCAGAAAGCTGTATAAGTCCAGCCGCTAATACCTCGTTCATGGGTGCTATTGTCTGCTCGACACGATAACCACGTTTGTAAAGAGGTTCACCACTTGAATCCAGTGATACAGTAACATAATCGTTTTGAATATGCACATTAATTGATACATTGGGCTGCTTTTTGTTCACATCAGGACGAAAACCGAATTTCTCGCGAAATTTGTCTGCAATGGCATCCTTTGTTCTCTGTGCTACATAAGCAGAATGACGATACAGATTGGAGTGAACGACAGCCTCTATTGCAAATGTTTTTTCTTTGTCAAACAGCGAGGGCCATTCTATTTCCATCATTTTTTCGTACAATGTATCCGCATCCGAAGCAAAAAAATCTGTAATGGGAACAAGCACACGTATGGCAGTGCGCAAAAGTAGGTTGGATTTATACAATAATTCTTTATCCCCAAAAAAGGAAACAGCTCGTGTGAGGACAGTAATATTACGTCCGCCTAATTTTTCTATTTCATTTTTTAATATTGGCTCCAATCCCGTGAATGTTGTAGCAATAATTTTCATTCAACTCTGCTGTTTTTGAAGTTTAACGCAAAGATATAGTTTTATTTTCTAAAATTGTTTATTAGTTTGCCAATCTTTTATAATTTTGAACTAAGTAATTAATAATGCATTGAAAAAATATAAGGTCAATTATGAAGCGGCTTTTGATTATACTTGTCTTTTTGCCTTTTCTCTCATGGGGGCAATATTTTTTTCAATATAAGGCTGATTTGCAGAGGGTCGATTCCACAGGATTTTACAACATCTTTCTGCCCCCAGTCGTTACAAGCAAACTGAATTATAAATTTTCCGATATACGGATTTATGATTCCAGGGGCAAAGAAATACCATATATCCGTGATACTGAGAAAAATAGATTCAAGACAGCCCGACGTGCTAAGCTACGAATTATACAGAATGAGCATAAGACTGCCAAAAAATATACTGTTGTAATGATTCACAATCCCGACCAAAAGACTTTTTCGAATTTTGCTTTTATCATAAGAAATACAGATGCCCAGATTTGGGTAAATATCAGTGCAAGTAATGATTTGAAAAATTGGCAAATACTTAAGAATAATGTCCGCTATCAGAAAGAATTTAGCGACTCTGCCACTGCTCAGCTATTGATAAATGATTTACCAGAGTCCAACTACCAGTATTACCGTGTTATTTTCTTTGATTACAACCGTGAACCAATAATTATACTTAATGCTTATACATATTTTGTTGAGAAAAGACGCCGCGACTATGTGGAAGTTCCGCATCCAATGTTTTTTCAGGACGACACAAGTGAACCACAGAAAACCATAGTTAAGATAGTTTTTAAGCACCCGCAGTATATTGATAAAATTGCGTTTAAGATCCAAAGCCCAGAATATTACCTGCGTAGCGCCGAGCTTACAACACGTGATACCTCTACTGGAAAGAAAATCAGATTGCAGTATTATTTTAATAATCAGAAAAATTTCTACCTGTGCTCAGATAGTAGTAATGTGCTTTTACTCTCGCGTTATTATGCCAAGGAATTATATTTAGTCGTGGATAATAACAATAATGAGCCTCTGGTTTTCAAGGATATTCGGGCATATCAGGTCAAGGAACATCTCATTGCAAAACTCGAGCGTGGATTGCATTATACTGTTAAGTTCGGGAATCAGAATATACCCGCGCCAATTTATGACTTGAGATACTTTATCAACAAAATACCACGCAAACGTCCTGAGATAACCGTTGTAAATATTGTAAAACTAAGCAATCCAAAAACAGAGAATAAACGTCTGTATATCAAACCAATATATCTATGGACGGCCTTAGGCGTAGTGCTCGTGATTATGATAATTATTTCTGTGATTATTTTTACAAAATACAAATCTGACGAATTGACTTGATATGGGAGAGCTGGACTTAAACAAGAGAATACAAGCCTTTGCGCGGTTGTCGGGATTTATGGAAGCTGTGGCGCATAATAAACAGGAAAGAGTGCCCAAAGGATTAGAAAAGTTTTTCGTCAAATTCAACCAATTGATGCCCAGGTTGTATGAGAATAATGGTTGGTTCATTGAAGAGTTCGTTCGTTATCAACTTGCAGCGCTTGCCCAGTCCACAACCTTAGAGAACATAAACAGGTGGGTTGAGCCTTATAGACAGTTTTTTGAAAAGAACGAATTTGAGAAAACCATAGCAGTCATAATGGCTGGTAATATCCCGTTTGTAGATTTCTCGGATTTTGTTAGCGTATTGATTGCAGGGCACAAGACATTGCTTAAGCTCTCGTCCAAAGACATACTTTTCCCCAAGGCATTGATCGAAGTTTTGTTGGCTATCGAACCAGCGTTTAAACCAATGATTATCACGACCGAAGGCAAGATAACTGATTACAGATTTGATGCAGTGATAGCTACAGGTAGCGACAACACAGCACGTTATTTTGATTATTATTTTGGTAAATATCCCAATATTATTCGAAAAAACCGGACTTCTGTTGCAGTGCTTACTGGTGATGAGTCGCACGAAGAGTTGGAAGCTCTGGCAGATGATGTTTTTCTGTATTTTGGTCTTGGCTGCCGTAATGTCTCGAAACTTTTTATTCCACAAGGCTTTGATTTAGACCGTTTGTTCCGTGCTTTTTATAAATATCGTGATTTGATTAATTATAATAAATATGCGAATAACTATGAATATAATCGAGCCATTATGCTTGTAAATAAAGAGCGTTTCCTGGACAATGGTTTTGTTCTATTAAAACAAGAAGACATAGCATTGGTTTCTCCTACATCTGTTTTGTATTATCAGTACTATGCAGATATACAGCGAGTTCCAGCGTATTTAGAAGCATATCGGGATAAAATCCAGTGTGTAGTTGCTAATATGTCAGTTTCGGGTTTTCAGACAGTTCCTTTGGGGCAGTCGCAGCGTCCAATGCTTTGGGATTATCCAGACCAAATTAATGTGCTTGATTTTCTGAAAAATCTCTAAAATTCACGACAAAATGCTTGGCGACACCATAACAGCCATTGCCACAGCGTCTGGCAGCGGCGCTATCGCGGTTATACGAGTCTCAGGAGCGGAGACCTTTGAGATAGTTGAAAAGATTTTTAAACCGCAAAAAAATAAAAAACTAAGCGAGCAAAAAGGTTACACTATACATTTCGGCGAAATAAAAGACGGCGATCGAACTGTGGACGAAGTGCTTGTGGCTGTGTTTAAAGCAC
Source organism: Bacteroidales bacterium (assembly GCA_027015275.1). Classification (GTDB taxonomy): domain Bacteria; phylum Bacteroidota; class Bacteroidia; order Bacteroidales; family S143-33; genus S143-33. Next base: position 27,844 of record JALWCU010000298.1, read on the forward strand.
CGCATTCATACACTGGAGAAGATTCGGTGGAAATTTCTTGTCACGGTTCTACATACATACAGCAAAAAATCATTGAACTGCTGATAAATGCTGGAGCGCGTGTAGCTCAGCCCGGAGAATTTACAATGCGTGCATATCTCAACGGCAAGATGGACTTGGCGCAGGCTGAGGCCGTTGCCGACCTCATAGCCGCCACGAGTGAGGCGGCTCGCCGTGTCGCGTTTAG
>JALWCU010000299.1 GCA_027015275.1 Bacteroidales bacterium
GACCTGTATATATCCAGCCACGCTTGGTATGCCGTATAAGGTTCTGATTTTCCAATGTTTTTATGACACTATCGAAAAGGCCTGTGGGAAAAAACTTTCTGTCATTGTCTGTCAAAGGCATTTCTGCGGCTGCACAGAGTATATGACCTGTAGAAATATAAGGATTACGCAAGTCCACGATAGCATGTTCATGTGGACGGTCGAAAAATTTCTGTGGATAGCGCATGAAATATTGGTCAAGCTTATCATGAAAAGCCACTAGAACGGCTATGGAATCATTCTGACGTCTGCCTGCACGGCCTGCCTGCTGCCATGTAGAAATGACTGTTCCTGGGTATCCGGAAATTATGACAGCATCCAAATCTCCGATGTCTATGCCCAGCTCGAGAGCATTTGTGGCAGACACGCCCAGAATATTGCCATTCTTAAAATCATTCTCTATAGCACGGCGCTCAGATGGCAAATACCCCGAACGATATGCTGTAATTTTCTGCTGCATATCTGGCAACTTTCTCATCAATTCGCGTGTTCGTCTGGCGACCAGCTCTGCCATTCTCCGCGAAACATTAAATGCCAGGGTCTTTAGTCCAGTATAAACAAACCGCGCTAATAGCCTTGATGTTTCTTCATGTGCCGATGCTTCCAGAGCTTTGTCCTTATCATAAAAAGGATTGTAAAAAACAAAAAATTTGCGTCCTCGTGGCGAGCCGTCCTCGTCAACAAGCTCAAAGTCCAGACCAGTGAGATTATGGGCAAATTCGCTGGGATTGGCCAATGTAGCAGAAGACAAAATAAACTGTGGACTGGCACCGTATCTGTCGAGAAGACGGCGGAAACGACGAAACAGATATGCTACATTAGAACCGAATACACCTCTGTAATGATGCGCTTCATCAATCACAACATAATGCAAATTAGATAAAAATCTGACCCATTGATGATTCCAAGGCAGAATCTGATGCAATTCATAAGGATTGCTCAGTACAACACGCGAAAGGCTGCGTATCCTGGATTTGGCAGCCGAGGAGATGTCGCCGTCATAAATACCCGGCAGCAAACCCAAAGAGCCAAAAGAATCTATTTCTCTTATGGCTCTGAGCTGGTCATTTGCCAATGCTTTTGTGGGAAAGAGATATAGCGCCGTTGCACGTAGCCCACTGATAAGACCTTCGACAATAGGCAGATTATAAGCCAGCGTCTTACCCGAGGCTGTGGGTGTTGTGATAATAATATTTTTGCCTTGCCTGAGCAGCTCAGTTGCCCGGCACTGGTGAAGGTATGGTCTTATACCCTTGGCTTTTAGATACTTCTGTAGAACTTGTGGTAAATCTTTTATCTGACAATGAAAGGCGGGTCTCCTGGGCAAGACTTCGATGTGTGCCAAGCGAGAAGAATAATATTTGTCTGTCTGCAACAGGTAAACCAGTTCGTCAATCATGCAAAAAGTATTTCTTTATTTTGTTAAACAACATGACAGTAGAGACAACGTCCTTCTGATTGTGATAAATAATAGGCACGATTGGACCAATATTTCCTGTTTGTTCATATTTCTCATAAAAGACTGGCACAAGGCTACTTGGCACGTCTCTATCCCGCTCTATGTCGAGAATAAATTTCTCTAAGGTTCGCAACTTATAGCCTGGCGCATCCCTCCAGACACGCCGGGAAAGATAGAGCATGTCAAAATGTGGCATATCAAGCTGCCTGTCCAGAGCATTATAAATGCTTCTGCGGTTAATCATAGTTTGGTCAAAACCAACGCCATTAAAAGATACCAGAGCACGCTTGCCCTCTGCTCGCTGAAAAAATTCCCACAACAATGCAGGCTCATCTTCCTGGCTAAGGGCTAATAATTGTTCAACAACAAGCTTATTATCAATGAAATACCCAAGACCAGCCAAAATAATGGGATTCTGTGCAAGACCCATTGTTTCCAAATCGAAAAACAAAAAATCCTCTGCCTGGAAAAACGCAGAACAAACATACATCTGCCATGATGAAAGTCTATGGCGCAAGCGAATATAATTAACCAAAAAATCAATCTGCTCATTCTCGATCATGTCCACTACTGTACTTGCTATAGCGCCAAAGCGTGGATGGCTGGCTAATTGGTACAGATCATTATATCCCAAAGCTTTAAGTTCTTCCTCACGTTTCTCACGCACCTGATCTACAAGTGTCAGATCACTCAAAAGCAGTTGCCTTGCCTCGTTCTTGTTCAGCAAATCCAAGCCTAAATCATATTGCCTTGTAATAACATAACAGCGCCCGAAATCATTATCTATTTCGTGGCCATTAAACTCCTGTTCCAGGCTTACTCCCTGATAATTAGCAAGTAATTCATCCAGAAAAGCAAAAGATTGGATATGTTCATCAAGATATTGTTTATCAGCTGACCAAATATCGTCTTTCTGTGCTTGTTGCTCTTTGTCTTCGAAAAACTCACCTGCTCGCTGAAATATGTCCTTGTCCCAGTCAATCACATGATTTTAATTTTCTGCATTGTCGTCTGTATCTGACTGTTCATCTGACTCTGCTCCGAGATCAGCCATGGGCGCAGGTGTAGAAACCGAAGCAGTGGCTGATAATTTCTGCTCTTTAGCCTTATTAAAATCAATGCTTCCCCATACTATACCCCAGGCAATACCGGAAAGCAGGCCAAACAAATGGCTCTCCCAAGAAATATTCTTATCCAAAGGCAAGATACCATAAAGAATTCCACCGTAAATAGCCCCAACTATTATAGATAAAATTATTGACAAGACACTACGCCGG
>JALWCU010000300.1 GCA_027015275.1 Bacteroidales bacterium
GTCTATCATACCATTGCCAATGCCCACGTTCTTAATGCCCATTGCCAATCCAGCATATTTTGACTCATAAAATTTGTCTTTCAATGCCAATAAACATTGTTTGAGCCCAACGCCATAAACCCTCTGTCCCGTACCTGTCTGCAAGCCGTCGTCGAGAGCATTGTCATAGCGAAATTGCCAACGGTCAAAACCAGCTTTTTCGCACAGCTCATCCACAGCTACTTCCAGAGCAAAGGTAGCCTGGTTAGCACCAAATCCGCGCATTGCTCCACAAGGCACATTATTAGTATAAACAGTGAAAGACTTTATGTCAACATTGGGAATATAATACCCACCCGCAGCATGTCCTGTTACACGCTCCATAACCTTATTACCCACAGACAGATAAGCTCCCGTGTCTCCATAAGCACGGACTTTGAGTCCTGTGAGCTTGCCCTCTTTGTTTGCACCAATTTTAATATCAATGGTAACGGGATGTCGCTTGGGATGTACACGTATAGACTCCTCGCGTGTCAAAGTTATTTTAACAGGACGTTTGAGCAAATATGAAAACATTGCTGTATGTCCCTGAACACTGAGGTCCTCCTTACCACCAAAGCCACCGCCATTTGGTATAAGTATAACCCTTACTTTCTGATGATCAATGCCAAGAATATCAGCTATTTGACGCTGATCTTCGTACACTCCTTGGGACTGTGAAAAGACAATAATTCCATCCTTGCCATCAGGACGCGCTACACATGATTCTGGCTCGAGAAAAGCATGCTCTATTCGCTGAGTCTGAAATCTGTGCTCCACAACAAAGTCTGCTTCTGTCAGTGCTTTGTCTGCATCGCCACGCCTGGCTACTGACACATCCACTACATTAGACTGGTCTCCATGCACTTTGATATTGTCTTTCATGGCTTCAAACACATCTGTTACAGGCTCCAGCACTTCATATTCGACTTCTATCAAACTTGCAGCATGGCGGGCTATTTCTTCGTTCTTTGCTACCACACCTGCTATGACGTCGCCAATATAATGTGTAACTTCACCCACGTCAATCATCAGACTCCAATCTGATTTTATCAATCCGATCTTATGTGAAGCTGGTATATCCCTGGCAGTGAAAACACGTACCACACCGGGCATTTTCTCGGCTGCTGATGTGTCAATCTTCAGGATGCGCGCACGGGGATAATCTGAGAAACGCAGAGCACCATAAAGCATGTCTTGCAAATAAAGATCTGCTACGAATTTTTTCAGCCCAATAGCTGCCTCATAAGCACCATATTTGGGAACAGGTTCACCGAGCTTACCGCTCTTGTGCTGCCACTGGATTGGTTTGCCTGTTCTGAGGGACTCGGCAGCTGTTTCCACTGCTTTTTCTATTTTTTTGTAACCAGTACAACGACAAACATTGGGTCTGAGTGCTTTTTGTATTTCTTCCTTCGTAGGATTAAGGTTCTTTCTGAGCAACGTTTCTGTTCGAATGATAAATCCAGGAGTACAAAAACCGCATTGCACAGCACCTTCGGCCACATAAGCCTTGGCTATCGTATCGAGTAAATTATCTGGCAATCCTTCAGTGGTTACTACTCTGGCACCTTCCAGCATGCTCATCTTTGTCCTACAAGAAAGGGTTGGCTTACCATTTATCTCGACAGTACATGCCCCACAATATGCCTGTCCATTACAGCCATCTTTGACAGATGTAAGATGAAGGTCATCACGAAGATATTTAAGCAAAGTTTTATTAGGATCTCCGTCATACGTTAATTTCTGTCCATTGATAAAAAGCTCAATCATTGATATTTATTTTTAGTGATTAATTAGCAAATTTACTTATTTTGGCAAGAAAATTAAAATTATAGTATTCTTGATGAATAAAAAAGTCTGCCATATAAGCTCGGTACATTATCGCTACGAAAACAGGATATTGCTCAAAGAATGCTTATCGCTATCCAGGGCTGGATATGATGTTTTTTATATCGTAGCTGACGGCAAAGGCGACGAAGTATATAATGGTGTCAAAATCATTGATGTGGGTAATTCACAAAGCAGACTACATAGGATATTATCAACCAGTAAAAAACTGAAGAACAAAACATTAGAACTTGAATGCAAAATAGTTCACTTCCACGATCCAGAGCTGATATTTCCAGGACTTAAGCTGATGAGAAAAAATCTGAAAGTCATTTATGATATTCACGAGGATGTACCATTGCAGATTTTTCATAAACATTATTTACCAGGTCCGAGCAAAAAAATTATCTCGAACATTGTCAAATACGTCGAGGACCGCGCAAAAAAGAAATTTTCGTACAACATAGCTGCCAATCCAGTTACTTATGACAAGACTAAACCAATAACAAACAACCTGGAAATCATTTATAATTATCCATTGTTAGTGCCAGAAATCAAAGACTGGGAAGAGCGCGAAGACTCTGCCGTTTATCTTGGTAAACTAATGCAAGTCAGAGGACTAATAGAAATGTTGGATGCTGCTCTTTTGACAGATGTAAAGATTCATATCATTGGCGAGTTCGAATCACAGGAATTAGAGCAAAAGGCCCTCTCACACCCAGGATGGGGAAAAATCATTTATCATGGACAGCTGCCATGGGTAGAAGCTGCAAAGATAGTACAACAAGCAAAATATGGATTAGCGCCTATCTATCTAACGGAATTTTACAGAGAAGCTATGTACCCTTCCAAACTATTCGAATACATGATGCTCGGTTTGGTAGTAATAATCACACAACAAGAACAATGGAAACAAATCATTGACCGCCACCACACAGGATTGACTATCAATGAAGTAACTGGAGAAAACATAGCTCAAGCATTAAATTATCTGGCCCAAAATCCTGCTATTGCTCAGAAAATGTCCCAAGCTGGCCGACAAGCTGCTCTGCAATACTACAACTGGGGAATTGAAGAGAAAAAACTATTAAATATTTACAACCAACTCGCAAAAAACTAAAACAATGAGATTCTCACTAATCGTACCAGTTTTTAACCGACCTGACGAAATACGTGAATTACTGGAATCACTGACAAAACAAACATTCACAGACTTTGAGATAATTATTGTCGAAGATGGTTCACAGATTGACTGCAAATCAGTAGTCAATGAATATACCACACAACTCGACATAAAATATTTTTATAAAAAAAACGAACGTCCTGCTATTGCTCGTAATTACGGTGTAGAACGCGCACAGGGCCAGTACGTTATCTTTGTAGACTCAGATGTTATAGTGCCCGATAGATACCTTGAGATTGTGGACAGTGAGCTGAGCAAAGACCCGGTAGATGCCTATGGTGGCCCAGATGCAGCAGCACCTGATTTTAATAATCTCCAGAAAGCTATAAGTTATTCAATGACAGCATTCCTGACTTCTGGTAAAATAAGAAGTGGGCAAAAAATCGACCGTTATTATCCTCGCAGTTTTAACATGGGCGTAAAGCGTCAGGTTTTCAATGAAGTAGGTGGATTTCCAGTTACCAAAATGTGGCCAGGCGAAGACATGGTTTTTGCTATTGAGATTATTCGTCGAGGCTATCGCACTAAGCTTATTCCACAGGCTTATGTTTACCACAAACGACGCAATACAATTAAGTCTTTTTTCCGTCAAGTATTACACTTTGGCAAGACTCGTTATATAATTTCTCGTGTTTATCCTGAGACATTTAAAATTTTCTATTTGTTTCCATCTGCATTTACCCTGGGCACTCTTGGCTTGCTGGCACTGAGCCTGTGGCAGTGGTGGCTGTCTCTGTTTATCGTAGCTTATGCCCTACTCGTTGGCATAGACTCTTTAATAAAAAACAAATCATTATCAGTAGCTGGACTGTCTATAATCACAGCCTTGGTTCAACATTTCGGGTATGGACTGGGGTTTATTATAGCAATATTCGAAGGAGACAAATACGGCGTGTTTGACAAAGGCTTTTACCCAAAACAATAATTTCATGAAAACACAGATTACAACCCTGCTGTTGGTCAGCATACTTCTCTTTGCTGGCTGCCACAAGAAGGAAAATATAAAAGCACAATGGATAAGAGAAACATTTGAAGCTATCAAAAGTGGTCTTTATCCTGAACTAAAAGCTATCTCTTGGTGGAACGAAAACTGGGACCATACCAAGCTTAGAATAGACAGTTCACCCGAAGCACTGGAAGCATATCGCTCTGAGGTCAAAGACACCTTGTTCATAACCAGAGCATTATTTGACTCTGGCAAGCTTGTCCCATCTCCTAATGGCATCTACCACAGTGCATTCCCAGATTTTGGAGGTACAGAAGACATAGTAACAGCTGATAGGATAAAAAATTTCGAGCATCTTGCACAGAAAAAAATCGTTTGGGCATATTTCTCAAACAATTGGACAGACGGCATCAAGTTTCCCTTGCAGGCCGTCGAGACAATACACAATGCAGGGCGAATACCTTTTATTAGAATGATGCCTCGCACTAACTTTGATGAATATCGCCAGGACAGCGTTTACACAATGCAAAGAATAATAGATGGAGACTTTGACAGTGCTCTTGTTCAATGGGCACGCCAAGCAGCTAATTTAGCTTACCCAATACTCGTGGAATTTGGTACAGAAGTCAACGGAGCCTGGTTTCCTTGGAATGGAGCATACAACGGTGGTGGTACAACAGACAAGTATGGTGATCCCAACTATCCAGATGGTCCCGAGCGTTTCCGCGATGCTTATCGGCATATCATTGACATCTGCCGCAAACAAGGAGCCAATAATATAACATGGTTTTTCCATGTAGATGCACAGCCAGAACCTGCTGACCCTTGGAATGATATTAAGTACTATTATCCAGGTAACGATTATATTGATTGGGTTGGCATTAGCGCTTATGGTTCTTTATCTCCTGACGATGATCCTGTCAGTTTCAAAGACCTGATGGACAATATTTATCCAAAACTAAGGGAAATTGCTCCCAGCAAACCTGTTGCTCTTCTTGAATTTGGCATCACCGAATTCTAAAGTATAAATTTCCTTCATTGAGGTATGCTTTTATGCACACCCATGACAGGGGCCGGAACCATTAGCGCAGATAATCATTATGTGCTTAAGCCTGTTTTTATCAGTCCCAAATCATTTAATAAGCGCCATTAATCATAATCTTTGCGTGTCTGCTCAAGCGAAAACAGCCATTAAGGTGGACATGTTTTTATAAACTCCTTTACTGGTCTCCAGAAACTTAACTAAATGGATTGAATATTAAATCATTTGCGTAGGTTGACCCGTGGTCTCGAGTACATTCCACCATAGCTCACCTTCGAGATTAATTTTTTTGCGTTCATATACAGTAACAGGTATAGGCAACACAGTGAAACTCTGATTCCAATACCCAATAACAGCGTCGGTCTTGCCGGCAATGGCAGCATGTACAGCGTTCTGTGCCAGAAGATTGCAGAACTTACTATCACTTGGGTTTGCCGGAGCGCTACGGATTATGTAGCTTGGGTCAATGTATTTGATAGTATGTCGTATTCCTTCTGCTTGCAGATGTTCATGAATCTTTTGCTTAAGATAAAGTCCAATATCTTTGAATTTTATATTACCCGACGGATCGCGCTGTACGTTATCATCTTTGAAAAAATACTGACCTGCACCTTCGCCAACTATGATAAGGGCATGGTGGCGGCTCTCCAGCCTTTGCTTTAGATTACGTACAAGTCCCTCGATTGTAAAATACATTTCTGGAATTATAACATAATTAGCTTCTTGAGTTGTCAAGGCAGAATTAGCAGCAATAAAGCCAGAATCACGCCCCATTAATTTAACAATGGCAATACCATTATACGCTCCTTTGGCTTCATTATGTGCGTCACGTACCACACGGTCGGCTACAGACACGGCCGTCTCAAATCCGAATGATTTGTCAATAAAGTTAATGTCATTATCAATGGTCTTGGGGATACCCATAACAGCTATTTTCAGCCCACGTCTCTGAATTTCCTCGTGTATAGCATGAGCTCCACGAAGAGTGCCATCTCCGCCAATTGTAAAGAGAATATTAACATTAAGAACCTCCAGAGTATCAACTATCTTACTAATATCCTGCTTACCTCGCGAGCTTCCAAGTACTGTTCCGCCAAGCGTATGGATACTCTCGACATTCTGCGGCGTAAACTCAACATAAGGATGATTGTAATCTGCCACAAGTCCCTCATAACCATATTTAAAGCCTATTATACGGCGCACACCATAACGATACCACAGTTGCATAACCAGTCCACGGATAACATTATTCAGTCCAGGGCAGAGTCCACCGGCAGTTACAATGCCAGCCTTTGTTTTACTCGGCTCGAAAAAAATAAATTCCTTGGGACCAGCCTTCTCAAATGACACTGGCACTTCGCCTGTTTTTTCGTAATACTCAATACTTGCAATAGAAGCATCGTAAAGAATCCTCTCACCGTCCTGGATATAGTTAAAAATACCATCACCGGATTTTTTCGACAGCTTGATCGGTGATTTAACGCGTCGTGCCCCCAGCTCTTTAACAATGAAATCGTCTATTTTATATTTTGTTATATCCATATCTGTCAAATTTTACTTTTGCCAATAGGTCAAACATGGCAAGTTGAAAATTAAAAAATAAAATTGTTTCTGGCAAAATCTATTTTGGATTACATTTTGTTTTTTAATAGTTTAAATGGGCTCGAAAAATTTACAATCATGAAAAACAAACTCTCTATAATTATATGGCTATCAGTGGTTTTAATAATTAGCTTTTCATGCAATAAGAGTAAACCGACATCGTTTGCAAACCCAGCCACAGACACAATTCCTTCTTCGGCTGCAATTAGCGCAGAGAAAGTCAAATTACCGACAAAATCAAGGTTGCAAACAGAAGAAAAATCCCCCAAAATACCAAACAGGGACACAGCAAGAGTAGTGAAATGCAACATTATAGAAAAATATCAAATTCCTTTGCCTACAAGTCTTCTGGATACATCCACACTTGGCAAACCCGAATTTGCGCAATTATATTCTACCGATAGCGTCAACCGCCTGATAAAGAGTTACGACAAAGCCTTTTATTTCGGTGTCTATAGTTCCGACCTTGTTTACTCGCTTCTCTATGGCAACCGCACCTTGTTCTACCAGTACTATGCTGTTGTCATGCAGCTTTCCAATGATCTTGGCATAAAAGAGACCTTTACATCTGAGCTCCTGGATAAATTCCGGGAAAACTATCAGAGCGACACTGTAGAAAGAATTATCCGTCAGTCTATAACAAAGACTTGCAAATTTCTCGACGACAACAATCAGATAGGTATTTTGCCATTTATGCTTGTAGGTAGCTGGGCTGAGAGCATTTATCTCATAATTGGTAATGCTATGTACAACGAAAATGCACCAATGGATATTTATCGTACTATTGCTCAGCAGGATCAAGTTATTGACAAACTAAAAACCTTGCTTAACGACAACCTCTTGGCAGTGGATGATTATAATCTGAGTATGGCTCTTCACAAACTAATAAGTGATTTGGATTCTATTAAGCAGACTTATGAAAATGTTTACGTCTCTGATAATATTTCTATTGACAAATCGAGCCTTAACGAACTTTATAAAGCAATGAGCCGCATAAAGCATCAGTACCTGTAATCTTTTTTAACCACACAGAGCTTTTTATTTTTAAAAATTAGTTATAAATTTGCCTGACAAAAATTTAATTATTAGCACAATGGGTAAAGGAGATAGACGTACACGCAGAGGCAAGATTGTTAACGGTTCTTACGGTAAATACCGTCCTCGCAAAAAGAAAAAAGCTAAAAAGGGTGCTGCTAAAAAGCAGAATGCTTAAGCAAAAGTACTAACTCTGCACGCTTTGCCTGCTGGCTAAGATGTGCAGAGTTTTTTATAAATTCCAAACAATGGACATCCTAATCTATAACGGATATATTCTAAACAACAACCAGACCCTTCGTGGGTCTATTCTTTTATCCAATGGAAAAATCAAACAGCTTTTCCCAGACAATAAAGGCATACCAACCAAGGTTCATACGATTGACGCAACAGGTAAATTTGTTCTACCCGGTGCAATAGATACCCATGTACATTTCCGAGAGCCTGGACTGACACATAAGGCTACAATAATGAGCGAATCACGCGCTGCTATGGCTGGTGGCGTTACTAGCTTTTTCGATATGCCCAACACACTACCACCTACTACAACTGCCGCAGAACTAAGGAATAAGATAGAAATAGCCCGAAAAACTTCTGCTATAAACTACAGCTTCTACATGGCTGCTACTAAGGATAACATCCAAGAAATCAAACAAATACCACAATCACTCTATGCAGGTGTCAAAATTTTTTATGCACCCACTACTGGCAATTTGCTATGTAATAATCTTAATATTATTGACAAATTTTTCAGACAAATAAACAAGCCTTTTGCTATACATAGTGAAGACCTTGAAATACTTACGCTTGCAGGCGAAACATGCAAAAAACTAAAACCGCCATTACCAGAAGATATACATGTTCGCTGCCGCCCGTCCCTGGCGTGTTACAAAGCCACAGAAACACTCATTAACCTGGCCAGCCAAACC
>JALWCU010000301.1 GCA_027015275.1 Bacteroidales bacterium
AAATATAATATTGCTGTTTTATAAAAATAATGTTATTAACTCTTTGCTAAATACGTGTAAATATGAATACATGGAGCTTGTCAAGAATAAGAATTTTAGATATTTTTGTCTTAAATAGTTTGAGTTTTGAATAATTATAAGAAAATGTTTACTATTGCTAAACTTAAGCAGGAATAAGATGCAGGATTTTGGTCTTTATATCATTTTGACGCAGCCGGTTTTAGGGCACGAAAAAGTAGCAGAAGCATGCGTTCGTCTGGGAATCAGAATGTTGCAGCTCAGAGAAAAACATCTGCCAGACAGGGAGTTGCTGAGCCTGGCCCGTAGGGTACGCTCTATCACGCGAGGAACAGATACTAATTTTGTTATAAATGACCGTCCTGACATTGCTCTGCTTTCGGATGCTGATTCTCTGCACCTTGGACAAGATGATTTACCAATAGAGCAAGCACGCAAGATAGTGGGCGACATGAAGATAGGCCTATCGACACACAGCATTGAGCAGGCAAAACAAGCATTAAGTAAAAATCCAGATTATATTGGCTTTGGGCCCATTTATCCCACACCTACAAAAGAGAAGCCAGATCCAGCCGTTGGTACGGAAAATTTGAAAAAGGTTATTGACTTTGCCAATGTGCCTGTCGTAGCAATAGGTGGACTTTTCCCTGAGAACATAGAGAAAGTTGTAGCAGCAGGCGCCAGAAATGCAGCAATGGTACGCTATTTTATGCAGGCAGAGACAGTGGAAGAATTAGAGAAACGTATTCGACTTATTCAGTCATTTCTGACAGAATCAAATCATTAAAATCTAAATAACAATGACACAATTACAATATGCACTAAAAGGACAGCTCACTCCAGAGATGCTGGAGGTAGCTAAAAAGGAAAATGTCGATCCTCAGTGGCTACTCGAAGAAATTGCCAAAGGACGCATTGTTATCCCCAAAAATATAAATCACAAATTCTCTCCAGAAGGCATTGGCTATGGACTAAAGACCAAGGTTAATGCAAACATCGGCACTTCTCCAGATCACATTAACCCAGAGGAAGAGTTAAGAAAACTGGATATATCAGTAGAGAATGGCGCACATTCGGTCATGGATCTGTCCACAGGTGGACGGCTGAATTTTATCCGTTTGCAGATCCTACGTCATTCGCCGGTTATGGTAGGCACTGTGCCAATATACGCAGTTGCCACACAGCTGGGAGCCGATGGACTGGAATTTCACAAGATGGATCCAGAAATGCTATTCAAAGAAATAGAGCGTCAGGCACATCAGGGAGTTGATTTTATGACTATACATGCTGGCATTACTCGCACTACGGTTCATTTCGAAGAGAGCTCAGAACGTGTTGGTGGTATTGTGAGCCGTGGCGGGTCATTGCTAAAAAAATGGATGTTCGAAAACAATGCAGAAAATCCACTTTATGAACATTTTGACCGTGTCCTGGATATATGCGAACAGTACGACGTAACAATAAGTCTTGGTGATGCGGTGCGTCCTGGTGCATGGATGGATGCGACAGACCGTGGACAGATAGCCGAGCTATTGGTGCTCGGAGAGCTTGTCGAGAAAGCACGCAAGCGTGGTGTACAAGTTATGGTCGAAGGTCCTGGCCATGTACCATTGGACCAGATCGAAATGAACGTCCAGTTAATGAAGCGCGTTACGAATGAAGCTCCATTCTACGTTTTAGGTCCATTGACTACAGACGCTGCTGCAGGCTATGATCATATTGTAAGTGCTATTGGTGGTGCCATTGCTGCCGCAGCTGGTGCTGATTTCTTGTGTTATGTGACGCCTGCTGAGCACCTTACCCTTCCTAATGAAGATGATGTCAAGCTCGGCGTTATTGCATCGATTATCGCTGCTCATTCTGCCGATATTGTCAAGAACGTAGGAGGTGCACGGGAGAGAGATTATGCAATGTCCAAGGCCCGTCGTGAGCTAAACTGGAACGACATGTTCAAGTATGCTCTTTTCCCAGAAGATGCCCGTAAAAAACGTGAAGCTTCTGAAAGTGCGGATGAAGAATACTGCACTATGTGCGGCCCTCTGTGTGCTGTACGTACAGATAGCAGCATAAAGAAAATTCTTGATACAGAGCCCCTTCTCAAGAAGTAAACTGGTTCTTGAATCTTCAACGTCTTTACAATTTTTTGAGCTGCGTGTAGCCTGTGCATACATGCAGCTCACATTTTTTATAATATTACTTTGCAGTGGTTAAAGTACCTTAGTCATGAAATATTTCCTAACAATAGCAGCCGCTGACAATAGTGGCGGAGCAGGAATACAACAAGATATAAAAGTAGCATGGGACCTGGGGTATTGGCCCTTGTCTGCGATAACAGGACTGACAGTACAGAATTTTACTCGGGCTCTAAGAATTGAGCCAGTTGACAGTAAATTACTATATGAGCAAATAGCTCATTGTCTAAAAGATTTCCCCGTCAGTGCTGTAAAAATTGGGGCAATGACAGGACAGGCGAACATGCGTATCATTATTCGTGCCTTGAAAGAATTCAGGCCAAAAATTGTGGTATTAGACCCAGTGATTGCGACCTCCAGTAGCATGCCGTTTATGCCAGCTGAGGCTATAGATGAGCTGGTCAGTAGTCTGGTGCCATTGGTCTCGGTCGTAACGCCAAATGCAGTGGAATTTGCCATGATGGCTGGTGTAGAAATAAACAGTTTTGAACAGGCTGTAGAAGCGGCTCAAAAAAAGGCAGAGCAGTGGCAGACTACAATAATTCTCAAGGGCGGGCATTTTAACGATAAACTAGTTCGTGAAGCTATAGTTAGCAGAGACAGTGTAATGACGTTTGAGCATGAGCGCAGAGATTTTTCCAAATATTCACACGGCACTGGCTGCACATTTTCATCCGCCCTGGCCTGTCAGATGGCCTCTGGCCTGCCCATAGAACAAGCTTATTCGAAAGCAACAGAATACTTGGTAAATTTTTACACAAGAATGCAGCGGGAAGTATGAATCCGCTGCATTCTTCTCAGTCTCAGGGATATGCGCTACATACCTTTGACCAAACGGAATAGCCTGTTCCACCGTATTTTTTTGTATATAGGCGCATATTTATTAATAGAGAGCCAGATTATTAATGGCGTACCGATGATGTGATCTTCGGGTACAAAGCCCCAGAAACGTGAGTCAGCGGAATTGTGGCGATTGTCCCCCATCATAAAATAGTAATTCATCTTGAAGGTATAAGTATCGGTCTGTTTGCCATTGATAAAGAATTTTCCGTCCTTAACCAGTAGCTTGTTGTGCTCATAAACTGTTATGATTCTGCGATATATTGGAAGATTCTGCATAGTGAGCTTGACAGTAACGCCTTTTTTTGGTATCCATATTGGACCAAAATTATCAACATTCCAAGCATAAGGCGAGTTCTTCGTAAGTGTCAACACGTCCTTTATGTAATTAGTGATAGAATCTGAGAAAAGATATGTCAGTGTTTTGAGAAGCTCTTGCTCGGACAATGGCTTGTTGAGTACTTCGTTTAGTCGTTTTACTTTTTGTGCAGGGAACCCCTTGTCAAGCAGATAGTTGATTAGAGTGTCTTTGATAACAAACATTTTTTCTACGTGTGGATAAAGATAATCGTCCACCCACCATGCTGGTTTTATGTATGGCTTTATAAAAATTATATCCCGGACTGTTTTGAGTCGCTGGTATTGTGCTTTGTCCAGTGGTAGAATAATTATTTTGCTGGCAGGATATTTCTTAAGCTCAGGCATGATGTATAGAGCGTCATCTGGCACCTGATGCATTGAATTAAGATATTCCTGCGATACACCTATGGATTTAAGAAATACTGGATTTAAATCATTAGCACCTGTAACAATAATATATTTGTACATCATGTGTTTGATAGGTGCATCTTTTTTTCCGTTTATAAACACTTGTCCGTTAATCACTTGCAACGTATCGCCAGGAAGTCCAATGCAGCGTTTTACATAATTTTCGCGTTTGTCCACTGGTCGATAAATTTTTCTGCCAAATGTTCCGCGTTGTATTTGTCCGGTATATGGGTTGACAATCTCATCCTTGTTAACAGCTTTCCAGCCGTACATACGCACGAAATCATAATAATCAAGGCTTGGATACTTGGCAAGCGCAGTATCGCCGTTCGGGAAATTAAACACCACAATATCGTGATGGCGAACGTGCCTGAGTCCCTTGAGACGTTTATATTTCCACTGCACAGCACTTATATATGAGGGCACGCTTTTGGTAAAGGGTAGTGTATTATTAACCAAAGGCACAGACAGTGGTGTCATTGGCAGGCGTGGTCCATAATCATATTTGCTAACGAAGAGATAATCACCAACTAACAATGTGCGTTCCATAGAAGACGTAGGAATAGTATATGCCTCAATCAAGAACATCCTAATAATATATGCCACAACTACAGCATAAATAATTGCATCAACCCATTCGCCGGCTTTGCTCGGTTTCTTCCCACGTTTACGCCAGAAAATCCAGTTTACCTTTTGTGTAAAATAATAATCAAACAATATGAGCTCGAAAAGCAATAGCCACCAATTGCCTATCCATAATACCAATAGAAACCATGCTATTGCATAAAACGAGAACCAAAAAAGTGAAGATTTTTTGATCTGATTACCAAAAACAGTTATTGTTTTTTTT
Organism: Bacteroidales bacterium; assembly: GCA_027015275.1. Lineage (GTDB taxonomy): Bacteria > Bacteroidota > Bacteroidia > Bacteroidales > S143-33 > S143-33. Next base: position 4,669 of record JALWCU010000301.1, read on the forward strand.
TCTTTTTGCTTAGCCATTTTGTAGTCATTTAAAATTACTGTGTATAAATAAATTAGAGCTGCCCATGAATCTCAATAAAAAAGATTTGCAGAATAAAACCTGGGCAGCTCTGTTAGCAAAGAAATAAAAATTTGTTTAAGGCATATTAAGCACAGCCTTACGGACTTGTGCAGTAGCTTTAATAATATTGTCAAGTGTTTGGTCATCCATGTTAATAACTGTTTCTACATCCTGAGAATAAATAACGCGACCATCCTTAACTGTACGGGTTTTGCCATTGTATTTCTGCTCTTTTATCTGCACAGGTGCAAAAGCTTGCTGTAGTTTCTTAAACTGTTTTATTAGGTAATTAAATTCTGGATGTCCCTGATAAACTTCCAACAGTTCAAGAAGCTTGTTCAAAAGGTCTTTCTGACTACCAATCTGGCTGCGTAAGCTAACATAAGGATTGTCTTTTTGTACCTGGGTCAAAAGATAAAGGCTCTCTATCCACACGCCAGTGACTGATAGCAAACTAAGATAGCTACGTCGGGTAGAACGGAAATATGCATCGATTTGATAAAAGCTGTTTACCGAAAGGAATAAAAGAGAGTCCACATTGTCGCTTGTTGTAACTAAATATTTCAGAGACTGGAAATCAAAGAACTGTGCTACTCTAAGCTGGGATGCCAACTGAAAAATAACCTGCAAATAGTTGATTATCTGTGTGTTTTTGTGATAAATATTTAGATAACCCAGGTCTGCACTGTAGATACCCAGTCCCAGAGCTTTCTTGAGATTAATATCATAATTGTTAGCATAAGAAGTTGGTGCAAGATAATTCTTATTAAAAGGAATATGATAATCTTTGAGCATTGCAGAAGCTTCGACTGGTGATGCAAAGCCACCAATAATCTCATCAACCTCTGCTATCTTGCTTTGGTCAATAGATTGGAAAAATGCCTGTTCATTAAATCCTGTGTCAGCAATTTGCTCAATCTTTTTAGGATTCAATGAGTTGCTTTTATTTTTTTCTTTCTTGCACCCAAACGATAATATCATAATGGTAGATAATGTAAATAGCAATAGTTTTTTCATGGTATTATAGTTTTCTTTTTTATTCAATTTCGTAAAGTTATGTATAATAGTTTGTTATCATTTATTATAAAGCTAAAACACAGCTTTAAATTTATGCTCTTTTGCTGTATATACATAAAATCTTAATGTAAATTTAGTTTTTTATTTTTTAAACTATCTAAATTAGTAGTAAAATTATTACAAAAAATGAAATAAAGACACAAAGATTAATTCAAATTTGGACTTCCCCCATTCTTGCCGACAAAGGATAATATGAAATTATTTTAGTAATTTATCTCTCCACTTAACAAAGCATGGATATTGCGATAACCTGGCCATCTCTGAAAATCCCAGTTGACGACTCTTATCAAAATATTTTTTCCCTAATGTAAAATTTCCCTTGCTCAACCAGTAACATGAACGGAAAAAGTAAACATCCGGATTCTCAGGGTCAACTATCTTATAGATTGTCAGCACTTTATTAGCCTTATCCAGATCGCCTTGTCTGAGTAAATTGCTCGATACTGAGAAGCACATAATGCTCAGGTATGAAAGCATACGATGATAAAAGAATTTACGGTAACGGCTAGTATCTTCTTGAAGTTTTTTGTGGTAAGAATTTATTTCATGTGCCCACCAGACTGTATCTCGCGTCATGAGAGCTTTGTAATATTGTGGTTTGAGCATTGACTCAAGGTTAAAAAAATTCACTACCAGACGGGCTGTCTGTTTAAAGGCCGGCGTCTGTTCGAGTTGCTTTTGTTCTTTCTCAATCTTTTTTGTACTTGCAAGTCCCTTGAGCATTTCTTTCTGGGCAGAATAAAGGTCATATTTTTGCATTGGATCATGAGCCGCTTCTATCATTGAGTCCAGCAGAGAATGTATGCGCTCTACGATGAATTGTTTGTGCTTAATCTGTCCTTTTTTTGCTGCATTAGCATCAAACCATAAATAAACAAGCTCTGAAAAATAATGCGGTGGATAACCATGTATGCCATCAAAATAAAAAGCAACATGAGGCAGACCATATTTGCGAGCCAGGTCTAATGATGTACCACGTATTTCTGTCAGGTTAAAGTCCTTCCACCCGGCAAACATAATCACGGCAAGATTTGGATTTTTTATTAACTGTACTGGCGTTATTCCTGCCGAGAGCATGGCTGTACCCGAAAAACGCTGGTCCATTATACCAAGGTAATATGCTACACGTGCGCCGCCAGAAAAGCCTGCTGTATATTGACGCTGTGTGTTGAATTTCACTTTGCTCTCAACATCCTCGAACAAAGAATTGAGTATATGGTCAAGGTTCTTGACATTATTTCGGAAGTCTCTGGACACAGCAATTATAAAGTCATATTTTTCGGCATAAGGAAGTAGCCAATTCATCATTTTCTGTGCATCGGCGTGTGCATCAAAGGCCCATATTATCGGCAATTTACCCTGTGCTGCATAATCATACGGCAGATAAAGCAGATAGGAAAGAGACGTGTCTGAGGATATGTGGACTGTCTGCACCTGCCCAGTGCGCAAACCATTATAAACATGTGATACTTTTTTTTGCTCTTGGTGACTGCATGCCCCCAAGAGTATTGCTATGGCGATCAGAACAGATAACCATTTAGTTTTCATATATATATTTTTTTTGATTTAAAAAAGGGATGTCCAGAGGACATCCCTTTGAAAATAATTATTTCTGTGATTTATTAAAAATTTTGATGTTGTCAAGTTCCCAAGTCATGCCAGAGGATGTATTTCCCTTGTAAACAAAAGCAATATACACTTTGTTTGCTTTGTATGAACTCAAGTCAATATTTCCAGAATTAGCCCATGTGAAATAAGTTCCTGAGTTGTCTGTGTTGTAAGCTAAATCAGTCCAAGTAGCCGAAGCTATTGTTGCTGGGTTGCCGTCCCAGTCGGTCGAGACTTTAACCTCCATTGCTGGACCTGAATATCCATGAGCATTGTCAAAGCTAAGAGTAGGATTATCAATAGAGGAAAGATTCAGTGCTGGTGAAACATACCAGGTCTCACAGGCTAAGTGGCTACCATTACTATAATTACTTATCGTCAGGCCAGGAGCTGGATTTCCATATTTCGAGCTAACATTCCAATCGACCGAACCAGATACGTTAATATTTTGCCATCCGCCAGATGTAAGGCTGCCATCTGAGAATGTTTTAATAATTGCCTCGAAGAAACGATCGTCAGAGAGCTGTGCATCATCGGCATTATTTACATAAAGCTGATAATCAGAATTATATTTGGCGAGAACTGCTACAATTGGACCGCTGCCTTGTGGAAGTTCCTGTCCTGCAAAGCTTGCATATCCGCTCGTACGAACAATGATGAAGTTGCCGTCAGGATCAATAAGAGTGTGGTTTGCTGACTGCGGCGGATCAACAAATGGATTTGCCCATGTAGTACCCAGCTCATCCGAAGCAAATTGTACTGGGTCCAGCTTTATTAAACGATAAAGATAAGAATCATTAATCTGTGAAATTTTCAGCTCAATAGGCTCTTGTGGTTTGTTTTCGCAAGTTTTTATAATATGTGCATCAATAACGCTCTGTCCCTGAATGCGTCCGAATCGTGTAACACCTGCGTCCTGATAAGTAGAGCCAAGTTTTATGACGCCACTCGTGCGCCCCAGATATAGGCCTTTGCAATAAACAATCACTTTTTGTCCTACAGGATAAGTTGTGTAAAGATATGAAGCATCTAACATTATGCTTATGCCAGCTGTTGAGTCTTCGATGACAAGCTCTTTGTAAAAGTTGCCATATTTGTCATTTGAAATTACGTATCCAGAGATTACAACATCGCCTGTTATCTTGAGTGTATCTGGATAAG
>JALWCU010000302.1 GCA_027015275.1 Bacteroidales bacterium
TTTTGCAGGAGAGTCAAAACTTACAAAATTTACGTTAAGGAGTAGATCTGATGGGCTCTCAATCGTTGTTATCACCTGAAAAATATGAGGGCGAAATTGATTTGCGGGAATTGGTAGGTGTTTTTTTGCGGGGTAAATGGGTGATTATTTTGACTACTGTGATAGCAGTAGTGATTGCGTTTATTTTCAGCATGAAACTGCCTAAAGAGTATGAGGCTGAAGCAAGAGTAGTAATTGTGGTGTCTAAACTGCGGATTGCGGCGCAAGAAGGTTTCTTTATGCAACCTGCCCTGCCAGAATTGAAGACAGCTATAGGGGTGTCTTTAGCCCCCGAAGTATTTTTGACTTTATCTAAGGATCCAGATATTCAGGCTGCATGGAGACAAAACCGGACACAATTAAGTTGGCAAAATCTTGCAAGCCATGCAGAAGCCAAGACGTATGGGAAGTATGGACTGCTGTTATTGTTCCGAGATTCTGACCCTAAACGAGCCGCTTTGGTTGTGGATCGTTGGGCTGAATTGGTGGTTAAAAAACTGGATGGGAGCTATGGTTGGACAATGGTATATTCACAACTTCAAGATCAAATAAAATCTGCTCAGAACACTTATCAACAATCTCAAAGTGACTATGATGAAGTAGTGAATAGCAATCGCACAGCCGTTTTGGAAGTCCAACTGGAGCAGGCTAAAAATGCGTTGGCTTGCAACTTGGCGCTTTCTAATAAAGTGAAAAACTTGCAGGAAGAAGTTGTCTTGTTTAAGGCGCATTTAAATGCCTTGTCTCCAAGGGATAACGTGCCTTCGAGTGATGTTTTGTCGCTCATTGCTCTTCAACAAGAAGTTTGGGGACTCGCGGATTGTGCTTCTGAGGCGTCTGGAGTGCAGATTCAGTGGCCGGTTGATGTAACAGTGCTCTCTGTAGAAGAATCCGAAGCGTTGCTTGATAGCCTTTCTGATGTGCTTCAGCAACAAGCGCAGATATTGTCTTCGGAAAGGGCTTTTTTAGAGGCTAAGGTTGTGCAAATTGAGGCAGGATTGAGTAAAGAGAATGAGCGTTTAGAGCAAGCGCGCCAACAACGGGATACGGCTTGGCAATTTTATCAATCACTGGATGCGTTACTTTTACAAGCAAAAGTGTTGACTATGCCAGGAAATCGAGTGGCGTTGATCGCTGCGCATGCTGTTGTGCCAAGTGCTCCGGTCGCTCCAAAACCTGTCTTAAATATGATATTGGCAGGCCTGCTTGGCTTTATGGTAAGCAGTGTGAGCGTGTTTGGGTATGCGTGGTGGACAGCGAATGAGATTTGGCTTAACGCCAAAGAAGCAGTGGAGGATTGACATGACTGAGCAGTTGGATCTTTTACATAAAATAACGACGCGTGTGGCAAAAGTTGGAGTCGTTGGCATGGGGTATGTTGGCCTGCCTTTTGCTTTAGAAGCTGCTCAGGCAGGGTTCCAGGTAGTAGGGATAGAACGTGACCAACGACGCGTTGACCAATTAAATCGGGGCGAAAATTATATTGATGATATTCGTGATGAAGATTTGCACGCAGTAGTAAGGGCGGGAAAATTTACGGTGCAGGCAGACTTTGAGAAAGCGGAAGATCTGGATGTCATTGTTATTGCGGTGCCTACGCCCTTGACCCGTCATTTGACTCCTGATTTGCAATACATTGTGGAAGTAACAAAATCTTTAAGTGGACATTTGCGTCCGGGGCAGTTAATTAGCTTGGAATCCACAACTTACCCAGGGACGACGGAAGAGGTGATGCTTCCTCTTTTGGAGAAAAGAGGGTTGAAAGCGGAAAAAGATTTCTTCTTGGCGCATTCTCCTGAACGGGTTGATCCTGGTAATAAACGTTGGAAAACAAAAAATACGACGAAGGTTGTGGGAGGTGTAGGCCCTAATTCTTTAGAAGTCGCAAAACTTTTCTATGAGCAAATTGTTGAGGGAGTAGTACCAGTTACCTCGGCAAAGGCAGCGGAACTGGTGAAAGTCTTTGAAAATACTTTCCGTGCTGTAAATATTGCCCTGGTGAACGAGATGGCTTTGCTCTGTGACCGTATGGGTCTGAATGTGTGGGAAGTACTGGACGCTGCGTTTACTAAACCTTTTGGCATTATGCCTTTCTATCCTGGGCCCGGAGTGGGAGGACACTGTATTCCATTGGACCCTCACTATTTGGAGTGGAAAGCACGCGAATATAATTTTTTTACCCATTTCATTACATTAGCTGGTGAAGTTAATCGGAAGATGCCAGAATTTGTCCGCGAGAAGGCTTATCGGTTGTTAAATCGTGTCGGTAAAGCACCTTCCCGATCGAAGATATTACTGTTAGGGTTGGCTTACAAGGGGGATATTAGTGATTGGCGTGAATCACCAGCGTTGGAGGTTGCTCGTTTGCTTATGCAGGACAAGGTAGAAGTGCATTATCATGACCCTTATATCCCAGATGCACGGGCGGCAGGGCTGGATTTGCACAGTGAGCCTTTGACCGAAGACCTGTTACGGAGGATGGATTTAGTGATTATCACAACGGCGCATAAAGTTATAGATTATGGCTTTGTTGTTGCCCATGCTCGCTGGGTTCTGGATACGCGTAATGCTACTAAAGACTTGAATGGCGATAATGTCATTGTTTTATAACTGATTACCCGACACAAATAAGCACTATGCTAACTCCCGCTTGCTGGCCCTCACCTCTCTCCCCAGGCCGCCTTCGGCGGCCTGGGGAGAGAGGTGAGGG
>JALWCU010000303.1 GCA_027015275.1 Bacteroidales bacterium
GGGGCTCGTCAGTAAAGGCTTGAGCGATAACGAGATAGTCAAGGTTGTCATAGTATTTGCTGGCAAGACGCCGTATGTTTACAAGGACTAAAGAGACAGGCTGTGCCACAAGCCTGGTAGCTGTATCCAGCCACATACTATTACTTGCGCTGTATCGGAGTACATGCATGACTGTCGCATTTGCTTGCAGCACTTCAGTCAAGGTCTAATTTCTCCCACAGATCGGGTCTGATGCGTTTTGTCCGCTCAATGGATTGCTCGAGTCTCCATTCTTCTATAGCCTTTTGATTACCAGATAGTAAGATGTCCGGTACTTTCCATCCATTGAACTCAGCAGGTCTAGTGTAAACAGGCGGAGAGAGTAGATTATCCTGGAAAGAATCTGTTAAGGCAGACTCGCTGTTACCCAATGCGCCAGGCAAGAGACGCACTACACTGTCCACAATGACAGCAGCTGCCAGTTCGCCGCCAGAGAGAACATAATCGCCTATTGAAATTTCTCTGGTTATCAGGTGATCACGGACTCTTTGATCTACGCCTTTGTAATGGCCGCAAAGGATAAGAATCTTGTCTAAGGTAGAAAAATAATTTGCTGTCTGTTGGTTGTATGTCTCCCCATCTGGTGTAGTAAAGATTATTTCGTCATATCCCTGGCGCTTTTGTTTGAGAGTCTCTATTGCTCTGTAAATTGGTTCTGGCATCATAACCATGCCAGCGCCTCCGCCATATTGATAGTCATCCACCTGGCGATAGCTGCCCTTGGCAAAGTCACGTAGATTTATGACATTGATTTCAACAAGGTTATTTTCTCTTGCCCGCTTGACAATTGAATAATTTAATGGGCTGTTTAATATCTCTGGTACAACTGTTAGAATATCTATGATCATGTTTAATTTTTTTTTTATTACTTTTCTTAAACTTTTTCTTTTAAATTACGTAAAAATACTCTACAAATTTCATATTTAACTTATGAGAAAAGTATTTATTCTTAATTTCATAATATTTATTTTTTTTGCAAATGTAGCTTCCGCGCAGCATTTAAGCAAACCTTTTGCATGGGAATCGAGAACAAAAAGAATTTTTTATAACATAAAGCAAATAATTAGTAATGGACATGATTTAATGTTCCTTTTCTTAGGTAAGCAGCAGGACTCTGATTCTATTTATCAAAGGCCGGTAATAAAAGTTAGTGCTCTGACTTTTAATGGAATGCAGATTGAAAAAGATACAGTTTCTGGTTTACTCAAGCGGCTTAAATTGCATGGACCTGTTAGATTATTTGAGGTAAGTCTGATACACAAAGGATTTAGGGCTAAAAATATTAAATATGAATACAAATTATTGCGGTATGACACTGCTTATCATTATACTTTATCATCCCATATTGTGTACAGAAATATCCCACCTGGCAAATACAAATTATATATTCAGGCGTTGAGCCCTTTTGAGGAAGACAGCACTGGCCCTATAAGTATTGATGTAGAAGTTATTAGCCCACAGATTGCTTCCAGCTTTATTAAGATTCTTAAAATTTTCGTTTTTATCGTATTTACAATAATACTTGCCTTGGTTGTTGCTTATATACGTTCATACCGATTGCTTAAAATAATAAAATCACAAAGAGATAAGCTAGCACAAAATAATAAAGAGCTTGAGGAAAGAATTCGCACAATACGAGAGCAGTCTATTTATATAGAGAAATTAAATCAGAGGCTTGAAGAGAATTACGATGAACTGGAGCAGACAAATAAAATACTTAAAGAAAAAGAGCAAATTCTCATAAGCCAGACATCTGAAATAGAGTCTAGTATGAGGTATGCACAACATATTCAGCGATTGATTTTGCCTGCTGTTCAAGATTTTAGAAAGATTTTTAAATCATTTTTTGTTATTTATCTCCCACAGGAGTTTGTCTCAGGCGATTTTTATTGGATTAGTCATGTCAAAAGGTTCAAGCTTGTTGTAGTGGGCGATGCAACTGGTCATGGTGTCCCAGGTGCGTTGATGAGTATTTTGGGTGTGAGTACAATAAAGAAATTGATTAATGAGTATCATTTAATCGAACCAGCCGAAATTCTCAATAGAATGAAAACCGAGCTGGAAAGTTTTTATGAAAATAAAATCCTTGGCGAATGTCCAAGCTTAGAGAAAGAAGGTTTTGCTCTGAGCGTTGTGAAGATTGACCCGCAAAAACGAAGTTTGACATATTCTACTGCTGGTCAAATTATTTATCTTGTTTCTACCAAAAATCAAAATCTTCATGAGCTTAAGGATTCCAGACGTGATATAACTTTTGCTTTCCCTAGTCCTTCTTATTCCCAGCATACGCATGAATATGAGATCGGTGATATGCTCTATATGTTCACTGACGGTTATCCTGACCAGCTGGGAGGAAAAGATGGAAAGAAATTTAAGTATCATAGACTAAAATCATTATTTATCGATATATCTAACTTGCCTACAGAAGACCAGAAAAATGTTTTGGAAAAAACTCTTAATGATTGGATGTATTATGCCCACTCTTCTGATGAATATCCTGTGTTTCAGATAGATGACATAACTATCCTGGGTGTCAGATTATAATTTTTACACGAAAGCAAGTTTTATTTGTTTTAAAAACTTTTAAAATTATATTTTCCAATGTAAATTTGTATAACACCAATCAGTAAAAGGCATCGTTATGACCATTGACATATACGCTGGCACAAAGGTATTCCATCTCACAGATGAGCCAAGT
>JALWCU010000304.1 GCA_027015275.1 Bacteroidales bacterium
AAAAGGAAAATAAGATTATTTTTTTAGACATATTGTAATAAATAAAAAAATTAGGGTAAAATATTAAAAGGGAAAATAAATAGGGGAAGGGAATTATGAATTTCAGGAAAAATCTGCTTTTCTTAGCAATTATTTTTTTAAGTTATTTTTCTGTCTTCTCGCAGGTCAAATTCAGCGAGATAGCATGGATGGGAACTCAACACTCAACCTATGACGAGTGGATTGAGCTTTACAATGATTCCAATCAAGATATTGACCTTTCAAACTGGGTGATTGAAGCGGAAGACGGCACACCTTACATTGTTTTAAGCGGGGTGATAAAGGCACATGGCTATTTTCTCCTTGAAAGAACAGACGATACCTCAGTGCCTTATATAGATGCAGATTTAATTTACACTGGTGCACTTGAAAATAGGGGTGAGATTCTCTTTCTTAAAGATGCCCACGGCAATATCTCAGACATGGTTGACCAATGGTATGGGGGAAACCCTTACACAAGGGCAACAATGTACAGAACAGACTTTACACTTCCGGGAAATGACGAAAACGCATGGGCAACCTCAATTATAGAATACTCTGTGGGATTAGGCACACCCACAAACTCGCAAAACTTTACAGGTACACCTCATCCCGACTGGTTTTCTGCATACTTTTCTCATCATCTTGAAACAACCATGCCATCTTATGGGCCAAAGGATATGGAAAGGGCTTTAGTAAACCTTTTAAATTCTGCAAAAGAAAGGATTTACTTTGCCATCTATGGATTTTCAGACTGTCCCCTTGTGCTAAACGCCTTAAAAAATGCCGTCTCAAGGGGGGTTGAGGTAAAAGGAGTGGTTGACAATTATGCTGATGGATGGTTTCCATATAGAGGCACTCAAGAGTTGATTGACTCACTCCCTGAGGGAAGCGTTGTTGCAGACAATGATGACAGAACAATGCACAACAAATTCTTTGTAATTGACGGCAAGCATGTGTGGACAGGCTCAACAAATATTTCCCTTACTGGTATTGATACTGAATACAACTCAAACTTTTCCATCATTATTCATAACGAAGAGTTGGCACAGGCCTATGAAACTGAATTTTTAGAGATGTTCAATGGAGCATTTCACGATGAAAAAACCGACAACACAAGGCACAGGTTTGTAATGGATGATGGCTCAATTGTTGAATGCTATTTTGCCCCAACCGACAATGCAAGAGACAATGCCATTATCAGGGCAATAAACCAAGCAACCTCAACAATTGACATAAGGATTTTCTTTTTCACAGACTCTGGCATTGCAGATGCACTGATTGATGCAAAAGAGAGAGGGGTAAAAGTAAGGGTAATACTTGATGCAAGCGGTGCAGAAAGTGATTACAGCAAGCACAGAGAGTTAAGGGATGCTGGAATACCTGTAAAGGTTGAAAACTGGGGAGGAAAAGAGCACATTAAAGCAATGTGTGTTGATAGAAAAATAACCGTAATGGGCTCTCAAAATTGGACAGGCTCTGGAAATTACTCAAACGACGAAAACACCCTTTACATTGAAAATGAATACCTTGCAAGCCTCTTTGAAGAAGACTTTGAAAAGGTGTGGAATGCTATCCCTGATACATATTTAACGGAAGACCCTGCACCAGAATCTCCCGAATCTGTCGGCTCATTAAGCGATTTTATAGACAATGACCACGACGGGCTTGTTGATGAAGGGGCTCCTGAAGAATTGAACAATGTTTCAGAGGGATACGGTGCTATCAATGTTTACTTTAACAAGGGGGGAATAACATTAGTTGCATCCGACGGAAACAATTTAAACCAGCATGTAAACCTTGAAAACAGGCTTATTCATAGAATTAATCAGGCCCAATACACCCTTGACATAGCCACTTACGATATAGATTTACCCGCCCTTGTTGATGCTATAATTCAGGCAAGGGCAAGGGGGGTTAAGGTAAGGGTAATTGCAGACTCAAAGGACTATTTGCCAGGTGAAAGCAGAACTTACGACTTACACTGCATAAGCGTTGAAAAGTTAATAAGAGGGGCTGACGGGATCGTTGGCACCTCGGACGACATCCCTGTATTTTCCGACTCCCCAATATTTGCTGTTGAGGATTCATACAAAAGGCAGGAATACGGCTTACCAGCAACCCCTGAGGGATTTGAATACACAACAATAACGGTGGGAACAAAAGAAAGAAGTGGATACATGCTTTGCGAAGGGGAGAAGAAATCATCAGGCAAATACTATTCCCCTGAAGCCCAAATGCATAACAAATTTGTTGTTGTTGACAAGGAATGGGTCTGGACAGGCTCGTGGAACTTTACAATAAACGGGCTTTACGGCTCTCAAGAAAATATGGCAAACAACATTTTAGGGGGAAACACAAACAATGCCCTTGAACTCCATTCAGCAGAGGTTGCCCAAGCATATACACTTGAATTTGAAGAGATGTGGGGAAGCGATACAATGACACCAGACCCTGACAATGCAAACTTTCACTCAAGGAAAACAGACAACACAAGGCATACATTTAACTTAAACGGCACAAGGGTTGAGGTTTACTTCTCTCCGGGGGATGATGCACTCTCGCACTTAAGGGGAACAATTATGGACGAAGCAGATTACAACGCATACTTCTGTATCTTCGCATGGTCTGACCAACAAATGTGTGATGAATTAAAATTCAAATACGAAGGCTCTTATGAAGACTTAACAGGCATATTAACAGGATTTGACATTGCA
>JALWCU010000305.1 GCA_027015275.1 Bacteroidales bacterium
CATGAAAAACAAAATATTGCTCGTCATTACTATACTTATTGCTGTTACAGGTATTATATGGGGTCAATGCCGTCAATTCACAGAAGAAAAAGTTGTTCCCAAGGTCGGAGATTACATACTCACCGGACGATATCATGCCTTTGTTATGTCTGAGGGCGATCAGATACTGATATTCAAGACACTAAATCGCAATATTAAATACAAATTTATTGTCGAAAAAGAGCAATCTCTTCCCGCCAATATCCATTTTGTCGTCAAAGATTGGCAAGACCACATTATTTACGACAATAGTAAAACTAACTTTAGCGATACATGGGAATTCTTATCAGAAAAACCTCAAAGAATTAAGATTTACATTAGCATTCCCAAGGTTAACAACGATGAGTCAAACGGCTGTGTATCATTAGTTATAGGCATGAAAAAAGTTAGTTCTTAACCTTCCACACCGTTTGTGTTCCATAAAGGGCTATGTTTTCATAGCCCTTTTTTTATACAATTCACAAAACATGCTTTGATTGCCATCCCATTGCCATGAAAGATAAAAATTCACATGGCTTCAAAATTCTTGGTTTAAAAACATTTTTATATTTTTGTCTGACCTAAAGAAGACAAAAATTTTAACATCATGAAAATATCCTACAATTGGCTAAAGGACTATCTTCCAATCGATGTCGAACCACATCAACTCTCAGAGATACTCACACAAATAGGTTTGGAGGTCGCAAAGCTGGAAAAATATATATCAGTACCAGGCGGACTGGAAGGCTTAGTAGTGGGCAAAGTTCTTAAATGCGAAAAAATCCCTAACACTGACCATCTCTCTTTCACAGAGGTTGATCTGGGCGACAAAGTAGTACCAATCGTATGCGGAGCTCCTAATGTAGCCGAAGGGCAGAAAGTTGTTGTAGGCCTGGCAGGTACTACACTTTACCCATATCAAGGCGAACCTTTTAAGCTAAAAAAAGCAAAGATACGCGGCGTACGCTCCGAAGGTATGATAGTCGCAGAAGACGAAATAGGCATTGGACCAGACCATACAGGAATTATTGTATTGCCAGATGATGCCAAAGTCGGCGCCCCTGCTAGGAATTACTTTGACATATACGAAGATTGGGTATTTGAAATAGACCTGACTCCAAACCGCACGGATGCTATTTCTCATTTCGGCGTAGCGCGTGATCTTTATGCTTATTTCAGAACTCACAAACCCGATATGAATATTGAGCTACGCCTGCCTTCGGTCGAGAACTTTCACAAAGACATCGAAGGTCGCAAAGTGGACGTAGAAATAGAAAATACCGAAGCATGCCCACGTTATGCTGGCGTTACTCTCACAGGAATCAAGGTTCAGCCATCTCCACAGTGGATGCAAAACCGTCTAAAAGCCGTTGGGCAGAATCCTATTAACAACATTGTTGACATTACAAATTATGTGCTGCACGAAATTGGTCATCCACTCCACGGTTTTGATGCCGATACAATTGAAGGCGGTAAGATACGAGTAAAAACCGTAGAACCTGGCACCAAATTCCTCACTCTCCACGAGGAAGAGTTAACTCTCACAGAAAAAGACCTAATGATATGTGATTCCAATGGCCGCCCGCTCGTCCTGGCAGGTATTATTGGCGGAATGAACTCTGGCGTTACAGACAAAACACAAGATGTCTTCATAGAAAGTGCTTTCTTCAATCCTACTTGGATACGCAAATCATCAAAACGCCACAGCATTAGCTCTGATTCCTCTTATCGTTTCGAGCGTGGCGTTGACCCCAACAACACTCTGTGGGCTCTCAAACGTGCTGCTCTTTTGATGAAAGAATATGGTGATGGGCAAATCTCATCTGACATTGTCGACATTTATCCCGAGCCTATAGAACCATTTGAAGTAGAACTGAAACTGAGTTACTTAGATAAGCTCCTGGGCATTAAACTTGGCAAAGACCGAATAAAAGAAATTCTTGAGAATCTGGAAATCGAACTTGTACACGACAAAGGTGATGTGCTGGACATGAGAGTGCCAACATACCGTTGGGACGTACGTCGGCCTGCTGATGTTGCCGAGGAAATTATCCGTATTTATGGCTTTAATAATGTGCCTCTGCCACCAGTGATAAAAGGCGTTTTCCAGAAACGTGAACCAGACCCAGAGCAACCAATTAACTTGATTAGCGATTATCTCTCTTCAATAGGATTTAATGAAGTAATGCACACTTCACTCGAGCAGGAAGAATATTACAAAGGGCTCAAACAGTATAAGACAGAGCACCTTGTGCGTTTGTTCAATCCTCTTAGCTCTGACCTGGCAGTAATGCGGCAAACATTACTATTCGGTGGCTTGGATTCTATTAAAAGAAATATTAATTACAAAAACACTGACTTGCGTCTCTACGAGATTGGCAATGTATATTTCTACAACAAGGACGCAGAAGAATTTAAACAAAAATATAACGAACAAAAACGTCTGAGCCTATGGCTTACAGGCAACCGGGAAAAGCCAAATTGGCTAACACCAGCTCGCAGCTCTGACTTTTATTTGCTAAAAACTTATGTCGACAACATTATCAAGCGTTTTAATATCGACTTCAAGAGCCTTGACATCAAGGAAACCGAAAATGAACTTCTCAACTATGGACTTGAATACAAAATAGGGGACAAAACACTTGTTTACTTCGGTTCAGTGGCAAATAAATTAAACCGTATTTTCGAAATAGAACAGGAAGTGCTATTCGCAGAGTTTGACTGGCAAGTGATTCTGGACAATATGAATAAACACATACAGTTTGTTCCACCGTCCAAGTTCCCAGCTGTTCATCGCGACCTGGCTCTACTGCTCGACGAAAACATTAAATATAAACAGATAGTTGACCTTGCCCACAGAACAGAGCGCAAAATACTCAGAGATGTTAATATCTTTGATGTGTACAAGGGCAAGAATATACCCCAAGGCAAAAAGTCCTATGCAATAAGCTTTACATTCCTTGACGAAAACAAAACACTGACAGACAAGCAAGTAGAAAAGGTCATGAAGCGCTTGATGGATGCTTTCATAAATGAGCTGGGCGCACAAATACGCGGTGTCAATGCTTAGTGCAGGTACAAATTATCATTCGAAAATATTTTAAAGTAGAAACTTTACAGCCAAGCAACTTAATTTCAAGGCTACGAGGTGTCGAAACAGTGATCTAAAAAATAGGCCAGAGGTAAAATACCAACACAAACGTTGGTAGGATGTTATCAAAGATAAAGGGTATTGCCTTGCTGACTCTGTCTAAGTCAGCAAGGGCTTTTGATACTGTCCACTCTAAAAACGTAAAATAAGATAAAATGAAGCGAGCAATTATTTCTCTTTTGCTAATTTTCACAGTTTCCGTTGTAAGTGCGCAAAAATACGCTTATCTAGGGACTACTTTTACGCAGTCAAAATTCATCAGTTTCTGGGATTCACAGCCAGACAAGCTATTCTCTGTTCCCGCGCCTGGCATTAGCATAGGATACAGGAATGACAAAGGTGATAACCTATACTGGAATCTTGATCTAAACCTAATTAACGAACGTCATAATTTCAAGAAATTGAACACCTTCCGCCAGACCAGTCTAAGCTCTATTAGCTTTGAAGCAGGATACAAAATCAAGTATGGAAAATTTCTATTTCGCCTATATCCACAGCTAAATCTTGGAATCGACCAGCTAACGATCATGGATTTTATTTATTACGATCAGGCCTATGTTTACAGAGTTGCTGGTTATTTCATATCTCCTGGTCTGGGAGCAGAAATAGACCGTTTCATCAGTGATAATAAATATATTTCGCTCAGGATTAATAATATCTGGCATTATCGTACAAGTAATTTATTTAGCCCCTTTACAAACTCTCTGTGGGGCAATACACTGAGCATACAGCTAGGATTGAATATCAAGTTATAAAAAGGGAGTCAAACATAACTTTGCCTATCACTGGAGCCCCCAAGGGCTCCAGTGATAGATTTTTTTATAAAATCAAGGAATATTTAAAGACATCTAAAACGCCAAACAAACAAGCAAATGAAACTATCATTATGGCAAACTTTGACAGGACTGTTTTTAGCATTATTGTTATTTCCTGCCTGTTACCAGGAAATAGAGCTAAAACCATCAGACACTCCGCCTCGGCTGGTTGTTTATTCCCTTTTCAGTCCTGATAGCATATTCAAGGTACGAGTGGGGCGCACAGTGGCTATTAATGAATTCCGAAACCCTGATACACTTCTGTGGCTTGACGATGCTGTCTGCTCGCTTTTTGTCAATGACCACTTTCTGGAAGTGCTAACAGACACAGGTCTGGGCTATTATGTGAGTACGAGCAATTACCACCCTCAGCCCGACAGTGTTTACCGCCTTGTGGTAGATCATCATGTCTATGGCAGGGCAGAGACCCAGAGTAGTATTCCTCCGGGCCAGATGCAGATCCTTTCTGTTTACAAGCAAGATTCGGCTTTGATGGAAGGGACCGACATGAACCCGAGACCAATTAGCTATGCAAAAATTACCATTAACAACGATCTGCAGGTTGCCCATTACCTTGAGCTTTTTCTGACACAATATGAATATCACCTGGGTGATTCCACAATATACACGACACCAGGGGTCGATATTGTCAAAGAGCCTCTTGGTACCCTCTCATCAGGACTTACTTTGTCCAGCACCAATAGCCTTATTTTCTCAAGTTCTTTGTTGTCCAGTGGGCAAAATAGCCTGGAGCTTTACTATTACCCTCTAATTTATGAAATTGTTATGGATACCACTTTTGCTTATGCCAACCTGCAGGTAAACCTGCGCATCCTCTCACCAGAGTTTTATAATTACCTTCTCAGTCTGGAGAGGCTCGACAGGTCTGATTACTTTGATAATCCTACATTTATTCTAAGCCTGCCACCTACTAACCTCTACTCCAATGTCCAAGGAGGCTACGGCTTGTTTGCCGGTTTCCAGCAGATACGCGACTCCCTGTCATATCCTATGTCCCTGGATTCGGGTATTTACAATTATTATCGTCAAATTCAAAGTCAAATACAATGAAACGCCTGACACTGCTAATCTTTGGGTTAATAAGTCAGCTGGCCATAGGACAATCATTTCACATCAGTGGCTATATCGTTGATAGCCAAAGCGGCGAACCAGTAATAAATGCTGTCGTTTACGAGAAAGACACATATAATTATGTTTTTTCTAATAACTATGGATTTTTCAGCCTGATTCTCCCAAAGGGACAACACACCCTTATTGCTTCATCAGTAGGATACAAGCCAGAGGAAAAAACAATCAACCTGCACTCTGATACAACCTTAACCTTTTCCCTACAAAGCACAAACGCACTACAGGAAGTCAAAGTAATAGCCAGGGCTAACGAAGTCATGAGCCCCCAGACATCAGAGCTGCACATTCCAATGGAGCAGGTCAAACTTCTACCCACACCAGGTGCTAATCCTGACATTATCAAAGCATACCAATTAATGCCTGGAGTACAACAAGGACGCGAAGGAAGCAGTGATTTGCTGGTGCGTGGAAGTAGCAGGGACCAGACATTAATCATTCTTGATGGTGTGCCACTTTATTATGTCAATCATCTTGGAGGCTTTCTCTCAACGTTTAATACCGATGCACTGGCAGATGCAACCCTGTACAAAGGAGATTTCCCCGCACGTTTTGGAGGACGCCTTGCTTCTGTACTTGATGTGTCCATGCGCAACGGCAACATGCTCAAGCCTGCGGGTAACCTGACAATCGGAGCCCTAGCATCACGGCTAACACTGGAATATCCTATTATCAAGGGCAAAAGCTCTTTGCTTTTATCTGCCCGCACTGCCCCTATCGGCTGGCTTATTATGCCCTTCTCTTATCTGACTATTAGAGACTTATACTTCTTTTACTCTTTTTATGATGTGAATGCTAAATGGAACTGGCAAATAAACAAACACAACCGCCTGTATCTTAGCCTTTACAAGGGCGATGATCCTCTTAATTATTATTTCGCACCACAGGGGGAACTGTTTAAAACCAGAGCTTCGGTTAAATGGGGCAACACAATGCTAGCTCTGAGATGGAATCACATTTTTGGCAATGACATTTTCTCCAACACAACGATTTATTATAACATCTTCCGTTACCAATATTCCAGCAAGATAACAGACAAACAATCAAAAGATTACATCTCTTTAATCCAGAAATCACAGGTTAATGATATAGGACTTAATTATGACATTAATTTCAGCCTCAGGCGTAATTTATACTTACGGGCAGGTGTACAAAATATTTTCCACAATTTCAGTCCGCAAGATATGCACTACACTGCTAGCCTTACATCACAGAACTATCACATAGACACAAATATCACCCAGGTAAATATACCTGCCCTTGCATCTTCCCTGTACGGGGAACTTGTCCTAGACAGTAAAAAATTCGGGTGCAATCTGGGCGCAAGGCTTACTACGTACTTTTTGCCACAGGAGAATAAACTATATATGTCGCCTGAGCCCAGGGTTATGTTTCGCTTCGCCCTTTCGGACAACATGGCTCTGAAAGCTTCTTATGCTTATACGACACAGTTTATCCACCTGATAACCACACCCACAGAATCTGAGTTACCCATAGATATGTGGCTACCATCTACAGAAACTATCCTACCAGAACACGCATATCAATGGGCTGCAGGCTTATACAGGGAAACAAAGGGAGTCAAACTGTCAATAGAAGGCTACTACAAACAAATGAATAACCTGACCACATTCATGCAGGGCATGAATGCTTATTCCCTCATGATGGGTGGCGAAAATAGCCTTGTCAATCATGGTCATGGTTGGGCCTATGGACTGGAACTATTTGTACAAAAAACAAGTGGCAGGACAACAGGTTGGTTTGGATACACATACAGCCGCTCTTTTAGGCAATTTGCAGAAATAAACAATGGCCAGCCTTATCCATACCGTTTTGACAGGCCACACAGCATAGTCATTGCACTGATTCACAAAATCAATGATAAAGTCATTTTGTCTGCAGACTGGGTCTATGGAACAGGTTACCCTTATACTAAACCAGTGGGATATATGCCAGTCATGACGCCTACACCACAAATTAGTTTTTACCCGGACTTTATATGGGAACCACGCAATAGCTCACGCATGGAGGATTACCACCGCCTAGACATTGGCATAAGGTTCATAAAACACAAGAAACACTCTACCCGCACATGGGCCATTAGTGTGTACAATGCCTATAATCACATGAACCCGTATGCTTATTCTTATTACAGCGACTATGATTCCAATACTCGAACTGAGCAGTATTATCTCAAGAAATTCACTTTGTTCCCGCTTTTACCATCCGTGAGCTATAGCGTCAAATGGTAGGCAATATTTTCCAAAATCTGCATTAAGAAGATACAAGAACGGCTGCTCGGTATGGGCAGCCGTTCTTGTATGAATATTTTGCAGAAAAAACGTTTATTATCCAAACATTGACAGGAACTTGTCATCGAGTCGTGCTTGCAGAATCTGCTCACGAATCAGTATTTCGAAATATTTCTGTATTTTCTCTCTCATAGGATCACTGTCCTGATAAATATATTTTACTCTATCCAGAAATAGCCATACCCTATCCACTGGCTGACGCATGATGTCAAAGCTAAGCGCAGCTGCCTGATCTTTATTCTCTACTACCCATTTAGTTGCTTCTCTGAGTTCATCGAGAAATAGTGCTGCAATATCAGGATAATTACGCTGAAAATCGCCTTTGAACACCACACCAGCATTTGGGAAATTGCCAAAGCCTGGGTTTGCTTCGTTCCACAGGTCATCATAACGCAGCTCAGAATATTCAATGCCCTGGTCTTGCATGATTTTTATGGCGAAACTTGCCTCAGGTTCACGTAGCAAGGCAGTATCTATCTTACCAAGCACAAGGTCTGTATAAATTTTCTCTGGACGACCAAAAGGCTTGCCATAGCGGAATTTGAATTCATCAGGGTTACATCCGTGAGCCTTCATCAGATAGCGCGTGATCTTTGCTGGCGGTGCTTCATCAAATAGTGGCAAGTAAAAATCATGCTCCTTAATATCCGCAAAGCTTTGAGCACGATATCCGCGAGTGAGTATGACAAAATTATCCCATACAACAAGTGCTTTGAACTTGACGTCCAGGTCTTTGAGCTTGCTGCTCGTTATCAATGCCGAAAAGCTAATATCAGCTTTGCCGTTAACTATCCAGCCCAGATGTTTTTCTGTCTCTGGCCATACTTTCAGCTCTTTTATACTTATTGCCGAGCTCAGACGCCGCGATTGTAGCAGGCGCATTATTATTGGATAAACGACAGGTGTGGCAGATTGTAGGACTATTTCTGGCTTGTGTGTCGTAGTTATTAGACGCTGAGTGTCTTTTTCTTGTGATTTTTTATAGAAATAAACCCTTGTCTCATAATCACTTACTCGCTCTATTTCATATTCAAAGCCCATTTCCGTAAGCATTTTGATAATCGGTATAGGCTCGAAAGTCTGTATAAGCACAAATCCTTGACCCGAAGCAATGGAATAAGCTTTTTTCATAATAATATCAAAAGGGTCTTCCTGCATACCTCTGACGTCAAGTACATCAAACTCTGTCTTTCTATCTTGCCATTTTTCTGATTTATGCGGATTAAAAATAGACAAACGCCATTCACGATTTTTTTCTAAATTGTACTTCAAACTGCTTGCCCTGGCTGCTTTGACTGCCAAGGTTGGTTCATAAGTTGAAATAATGACAATATTCTCTCCCGGTCCAAGACTCATTATCTTGTTGATAATTTCGTCCTGGTTGGTCTGCGTCATTACATAACGCTCCTGACTTTCGGTCCACGTAATCTCTTCGCCTGTGTCCAGCGTTTCCTCCTTTGTTTCGATACATTCTGGCATAGTCTTATACAGCTTGTTTGCAGTGCCTAAATAATTATTGATCGTATGCAGAATTTCGCAAATTGAGACTCCGGTTATCTTAGCTGCTTCTTTAAAACTCACATATTTTGCAAGAGTGTTAAACATTACTGGATTTTGCAGACGCTTGAATTTTGGCGAAAGATTTAATAAAACGCCCTTAAGTTCTGGATATTTCTCCAAGGTATCATACACATTATCAGATGATTTTATCGGTTCAATGTCTTCTGCTTCTGCCACTGACTGGTCTATCTCCACAATAGCATCCACTGGACAAGCATCCACTGCCTGACGGGCAAGCTCCAGCTCTCGCTCATTCTCAGGCTGCTTAACCACAAATGCCTTCCCATTATCATTGAGCTGAAAAATATCCTCTGCCAGACCAATGCAAGCCATACAACTTATACACTCATCTGTAACCTTAAATTTATTGATTTTCATATTATTGTGTTTTAATTTTAGTTTTGTAATGATAAAAACTAAAAAATAACCAGCCAATACCAAGATTTAGGTATTTCAGACCTTCAGGTCTGAAATAGAATCGTTAAAAAAATTAATATTTCTAAAAATGTTATAACTTTCTACAAAAAATAAAATCCCACTGGCAATGGAAGTCAACAAAAAAGAAAAACGTAGGATAATCGAAGACTTTAAGAAACATGTCTCATCAGGGGAAGTAGCCACTTTCCGCAAATATGGAATGCAATTTATAACCCAAATGCCAGAGCACCATAACAAAAGCCCCTGCCATTGATGTGCCTGGCAGGGGATAAGCGGCTATTATCCAAAAACTTACTTCTACAATGGCGTTTTCTGTGTCTTGGCTTTTTTGTCTTCTTTGACTGTACGCTCAAAGAAAGAACGCATCCATATCTCAAGCAGGGCAAAGACATACTCTACTGTGAACCCCGCTAAGAATGCCACGAGCAAGGGACCCAAAGTTCTGACAAAAGCAAAATTCTGTTGTTGCTTTATTTCGCCCCAGAAAACACCCACTGCAAGACCGGCAATAGTACCAAGCATCAGACGCAAAGTATGATTAATGTTAGACTCTTTGGTAAAAATCATTCGCTTGGTAGTAACAGACAGATCTCGCAGCACAAATGCCAAAGCCCCCAGAAGTCCATAAAACAAAGGCAGGATGTACCAGCCAAGTACCATAACGTAATTCTGAGCCTCCTGGATTATTCCTATTCTTGTGTCCACAGCCTGCTCAGCTATGCTTGGCGGACCTGGCACACTGCTGTGTGTCGCTGGCTGTTGTTGTAATCTGTTTCTAAAGCTTTTGCCCGAAAATGTTAATTTTTTTACCAGCCGCAGCCAGTCCTGAAGTAAACCAATGGCATTTTCCTTCTCAGAATTAACTTCATACAGCTCATTCATTAGTTTTTCGCGTCTGACCTCAACACTCTGGTTCTCTGTGTCCGTGCCTCCCATCATATCCAGTTCCTCGAGCTGCTTGTCTATCTGTGTGAGCTTGGCATCGCTTTTCTGTATCTGACTGAGTCGTATTGTCCCCACTGAAAAAATTATGTGAAGGGCAACCATCAACAGAAGTGTGAGAATAGTTATTATTGTGTAAAAACGCACAGTCCTGTATGCCAAAGTATTGCGATTCTTTATTCTAAAAATCTTTTGCCACAGGTTAGGATGTTTAACTTTTGTTATTCTGGCAGCCCTCACACTATCGACCGTTACAGGGTAATTTCTCTTGGCCAAATCTCTATAAACCATCCAGAACATTATCTCTATCTCTGTATTCCACTCGTTATTCTCCAGGGCCCGCTTAGCCTCTGTGATTATCTGGACCTCATCTTCGGTAAGCTCCAGCCCGCGCTCCGATGCGTAAGAAAGCAACAGCTCTGCTTCCTCGACCGATTCCTTGAGAACATCCGAAGGCTTCAGGGGTAGCTTTATAATTTTAGATTCTTGGGGCAAGCAGTCGTCCTTCTGGTCTGATTTCTTTGATGTATTAGCCGCCATATCTTTGGGGATTAGCTTATTTTTGTTTATAAATTTATCAAAACAAGATGATAATTTTAATAAATTTATTTCTTTTATAACGAATCTTTTATCAAAACGATTATAAAAATCCATAAAAAAATGTCTATCAGACAAATAATTTTGACTTTCTTAGCTCTTTTTTTGACCAGTTTTATTTACTCTCAGGACAGCCTTGACATTATTCATTACAACATTAATCTCCAGGTCAACACAGACAGCAAATCCATCTCAGGACATACAACTCTTTCTATAAAAGCCAATTACAGCACAAATAAAATTCAACTTTACCTACTGGGACTCCACATCGACTCCATTCTGATTAACAATCACCAGGTCAAAGATTTCACACAAAATGAACAAACATTCTCCTTTCCGCGGCATCTGAACAAAAATGACACTATAAAACTGACAGTCTTTTATCATGGCCATCCTCATAGCGACCCACAATGGGGCGGTTTTTATTTCCGTCATGGATACGCCTATAATTATGGTATAGGAATGGATAGCAACCCACTAAGCATGGGCCGCGCCTGGTTTCCGACTGATGATAGCTTCAGAGACAAAGCCCTGTTCGACTTTTATATTACAACAGACAAAAAGCAAAAGGCTGTATGCAACGGACTGCTACAGGACAGTACAATTAAAAACGACCATATTATCTGGCACTGGCATCTTGATAAACCAATACCGCCATATTTGGCCGATATTGCTGTCGGCAAATACAAAAAAATTTCATGGATTTATCACGGCATAGACAAAAACATACCTGTACAAATATATATCTTTAGCTATGAGCCAGACACAATAATAAAAACATTTGTCCACCTCAATCAGGTTATGCGCATTTATGAAAATTTATTTGGTCCATATCCCTGGGGAAGAATAGGTTATATTCAGACGCCCATGACTGGCGGTGCAATGGAACATGCAACCAACATTTCATTGCCTTTTTATGCCATTAACGGCACACTGGAATACGAAGACCTGATATATCATGAGCTCTCGCACAGCTGGTTTGGCGACTATGTTACTTGCTCCACGCCAAAAGATATGTGGCTCAACGAAGGCTGGGCAAGTTACTGTGAATCACTTTACAAACAGTTTCTATACGGTCAAAAAGACTTTGAAAATTCGGTTCTTTACAACCATCTTATTACTCTTAATTTTGCACACAAAGAAGACAACGGATATCGGGCTATTGGCAATATCGACCTCGCTCACACTTATGGATCAACCATTTACAAGAAAGGTGCTGACGTAGTTCACAACCTGCGTTATCAGATAGGCGACAGTCTTTTCTGGCCTGCTGTGCGCCATTATCTCAAGGCTTATGCTTGGACAAATGCTACAATAACTGATTTTCGTACTTACCTGCAACATTACACACACCAGAATTTGAAAAATTTCTTTGACTTCTGGATATACACGCCTGGTTTCCCACTCTTTAGCATAGATAGCACTGCCATTACAAAAATCTCATCACACAAATACAAAGTCATAGTTACCATAAAACAAAGGCTTATTGGTACTAAAAAATATCTGCGTGGACAACGTATCCAAATAGAATTACTCTCTGACAAAAAGCACAGTACCACGCGTCAGACTTTTTGCAGCGGACGGCTAACCATAGACACTTTCATTGTCAATTTCCGTCCACGCTTGGTATTTATCGACCCTTATGACCATCTTTTGGATGCTTCCACAGACCAATATTATTGGGTGGACACGGCTGGCCAGTATATTTTTGATTACGAGCTAATGGACATAAAAGTAAACCAAGTCAAAACGCCTTACTTTCTCCGTGTCAAAACCAACTGGATAGCACCATTGCAAACTCTTATCGACAGCAGTAAATATCTGCTTAATTCCACTTATTACTGGACAATCTTCTCGACGCAAAAGAACATAAATGCTCATGCGAAATTGTACCTGAGTTCGCTCATGGATATTAATTTCAAAACTCTAAATGAGAAACAACTTAAAGGGCTAAAAGTTTTTTATAGGCCCAGCTCGAGAAACAAATGGCAAATCATTGATTCACAGCTATCAAGCGACGAGCAATACATGATGATCAGCAGTCCCAGACCTGGCGACTATATAATTGGTTACGACCGCACCTACAAAACTAATTAAGCTTCTGTTTTCTCGTGTTTCTCAATTGCATCGAGAAAATATTTTGGTCCAAATGTGGGTTTGCGCGTCTTTCCGTCCACAAAAACTTGCAAAGTGTATCCCTTGTTTATCAATTCACCGTCTTCGCTATACACCTCATATTCAAACTCCAGTCGCACTCTGCTGTGTTTAACCAACTTAATCTTCACCGTCAGTAGCTCGTCATAATGTGCTGGTTTGATATACTGTATCTCAAGCTTGACAATAGGCAGGAAAAAACCGTCATCTTCAAACTCCACATAACTCAGTCCCAGCTTGTCCATCAGGGCGCGTCGAGCAACCTCGTAATATGCGGCATAATTGCCATAATAAACATATCCCATTTTATCAACCTCAGCATAACGCACTCTGATTTTTGTCTCTGTCTGTAACATTGCCTTTTGCTTGTTTTTATTTCAAAAATAAAACTTTTAAAAAAAATTCTTTGTTTTACTATGGAATAACATTTTAATTTTAAATTTGTTTAAAAATATCAAAGTATGTTCATTAGCCAAACATCCAAAAACGCTATCAGAATACTGAGCTTTCTGGCCAGATCAGAACAAAGATATTCCACAGATTACATAGCCCGAGAGCTTGGACTGTCAGTGAAAAATGTCCGCAAGATACTTTTCCTACTTCTCAAGGCAGGATTCGTAGGCAGTGTACAGGGAAAAACTGGGGGATACTACTTAGCTGGCAAGCCACAAGATATTTATCTACGTGATATTATTGACGCTATAGATGGCTTAGATAAATATGATGAGTGTATCTTTGGCTATGAAAAATGCAACGAACAGAACCCATGCCCACTACATTACGAATGGATGGGTATAAAAAGTAAATTCATGGACTTTATTGCATCGATTAACCTTCAGAAAATCATTGACAACGAACATTCACTCAACAAAAACATCAAGTAAAGGAACTTCCAAAGTCTCCTGCCTATCTATAATCACAACGTCCACAGCAGCATATCCGTCCTTGACAAAAGCAACTTTACCAGGAATATAAACACCATAAAAAGGCACATAAACTTGCTGATTATCAGATAATTGCTTTCTAACACCATTAGGCACAACGCTGTCCCTGACAAAGAATTTCACATTGCCTATGCTACTACGGCAAACCAGGCTATCTCCCTCGCTGTTTATTATCACATACAAATCATCACCCTTATCCTCGTGGACATGCACCGAAGCACCTGGTGCAAAGTCATCTCCAATAACACGAAAACTTCCCTGAGCAATGGTATCTACCAGATTATTAGGATCTTTAGTTGCCGAAAGATCTAAATATCTAACGATTATCCTACCATCTGCCAAAGATTTGAGAACATAAGCACGCTGCAATCCCGAGCCTTTTTGCCACCAGGTAAACACAAAATCACCTCTGTGCACATCACAGCGGCTGGGAAAAGAAATAATAAAAGCATTTGGCACCTTCACCAAGCTATCAATCTCCCACACAAACACACTCTGCTGCCCGACACTGTCCACCTCTCGGGGATGAAACCAAAAAAAATTCTTTTTCCCTGCCAAATAGGCATCCAGAAACTTCTTCTCAGGCGCCAGCACCCAGTCTCCTTTATTTACCTGAACATGAATATAAGGAACATGAAGCTGTGAATATTTAGTGCTGGGATTATTATCTTTACCAGACTTGTTGCTGACAGAATGCTGCCTACAGGAAACAGCAAACAAACTTATCACTATCAGAAATATCCAACATCTACGCATAATCATCTCACTGTTTTGTCGTTTCCAAACCCAGAAATCTAATAGGATTCTTGACAGAAATCTTGTCCACAAGGTCAGAACCAAGAGCCATAATGAACTTTGACCTGAGATTCTTGTATTTGCCCTTCTCCATAATCATATAAAAATCAGAGCCAAACATTATTCTGTCTCCCAGTAATTTATTTCTGTAAAGCGTAGTAGAAAATAATTCTACAAAAGTGTCTAAATGAAAAGTATAAGCTGTGTCTGCGTAAACATTCTCATAGCGTTCCATCAGATCAAAGATTCTAAAAGACCAATTGCGGTCGCTTCTTGGTCTGCCATCCCAGTCATCATCTCCTCCCAAATGCGAAAAATCTACTCTCAGACGGGGAAATGATTTCAAGACCACCTCCCAATTCTGTGGACGATTAAAGAAATTTACATACTGATTGTGAAAAAGAAACATTTTTTTCTGCACGTGATACTCGGGACTGCCTTGCTGGTCAATCTTGTAATATTCTACTGGAATTATGTT
Organism: Bacteroidales bacterium; assembly: GCA_027015275.1. GTDB lineage: Bacteria > Bacteroidota > Bacteroidia > Bacteroidales > S143-33 > S143-33. Next base: position 15,351 of record JALWCU010000305.1, read on the forward strand.
ACGCGTAGTGTGCAAATTATGTGTAGCACAGTGAGTTATAATCGGCACATTCCACTCCTCGCACAGTTCATACAGCTGCATTAACTTGGGGTGCGAAGGCATGTATCCCAGCGAAGGATAAATCTTTATTCCAAAAAAGCCGTATTCCAAAAAAGCCTTCTCTATAATCTTGTCAATATCAGGATTAGTGGGATTAACCTCAAAAAAAGGCAAAATAAGAGACGGATATTTATCACGAATACGAGCCGTGTCTTCCAGCTGCTTAAGATAGCCCTTGCGCACCTTACCTTCTATGGACTGGAAAAGATCCAGCGCTATAACGCCAAAAATAGTGTTCTTTGGTGAATTATTAATCAAATACTGAGCTATATTCTCCATCGAATGCTTTGTAGCAAAATCGATAAACAAGCCATAATTGAGCAAATCTTCACCCTCTGGCGTCTCCTCTATCGAAGCAAAAATATCATCAACATACTCGAGAAAATCAGTATTAACAAGATATGGTATGCGTATCTCAAAAAATTTATTGGGAATATAATCTCGGTTAAAAATATGGGTATGTATGTCAAAACGATATTCACCACTCTCAAGAAGCGTGCGCATCTGCTCGGGTACACGTTCTATAGGCGAACGCGGCAGCTGCTCAAATATTTTCCGGTAAGGGTTACGGGCCATTATAAAAAATTTAAAAAGAGCGGCAGACGGGAATCGAACCCGCGACCCCGAGCTTGGGAAGCTCGTGCTCTACCAGCTGAGCTACTACCGCCTATCTGAGAGCCACCTAAGGGACTCGAACCCTTGACCTGCTCATTACGAGTGAGCCGCTCTACCAGCTGAGCTAAGGTGGCTCAAAATTCCTTACAAAATTATAAATTCTTCTGTAATTTATTCAAGCTTTTTGCCTTTATCTTGAGAATATAATTCTAATATACTATGCGACAAGACATTATAAATTTCTCTGAGCATTTGGTTCTGCGCCAGCAAATCCTGATGATTGTTCATGGAAATAAAATCTCCACGCCGCGCAGGACCGGTCTGAATATCATAAGGATCAAAATGTTTCACATTGTCTAAGGTCTGCTCCAGTAGCGGTATTACCCATTCAAACTTGAGTTCGTTTTCTTCTAAGAGCCTTTTGGATTGATACAACAGATGATTAACAAAATTATTAACCAACACACCGCTTAGGTGCAAATAACGCCTTTTCTCTGTACTCAAAAAATGCACATCAGCAGACAATTGCCCTGCAATATGCTTGAGCACTTGATCAAAATCTCTACAACATGACTCAAGGAAAATCGGGACTTTTGGCCAGTCAATATCATATTCTTGCCTGAAGGTCTGGAAAGGATAAAACACACCAAAACGTTCGGTGTAAAACGACAAAACATCTATATCCACAGCTCCTGCCGTATGCACCAATGACTTGCCCCTGAACCACGAAGCAGCCTCTGCTATGGCAGAATCACTAACTGCTATGAAAAATAAATCTGCTTTTGTATGCTGGGAAAAATCAGTTGATACAGGAACTGCAAATCGCTCACGGAACAGGCTTAGCTTCTCTTCGCTGCGTCCATAAACCATGTCAACCTGAACACCAGCTCGCAGAAATCCGCGCACCAGGTGATAGGCAACATTACCCGTGCCAATAATTGCTACGCCCATCAACCTATTTTGTTTTTTGAAAGGGAAAAATAGTTAATCAACCCCTCTTTACCCACTCGAGCGCTTCGTCTATATCCGAAGTAAACTTCCGAGTTAACTTGCCAAATACCAGCAAGTCTTGTTCAAAATTCTCAAATCCTATTTTTGTTAAATAATCCTTTGGATAAATGTGAACATCTTTCCTAACATTTCTGTCAACAAGTCCTTGAGTAATAACATCAATTATCCATTGTCCCAATTCATCAGTTATGGGATATTCTGCATCTAACAAATCAACTACTATATTCTGGGCGCCAGTCTCATCCAAAGCCTTCAGGTAATTCATTATTTCCTCTTTAAACTCATCTTCAAGAAGCTCCACCACCTTAGGCAGCCACTTTATATAAAGAAAGTTACCATCTTCGTAATAGGTAATTACAAGATAATCAGACTTATAAACTTCTCTACTATCCATAATGACATAATTTTTATTCCACGTTAAAAATAAAAACTTTCATGAATTTAACCAAAAGAATTCAATAAACTCTAAAACTTTACAATATCCGATATCTTGCATATACAACCTAAAGTTCGACAAAAAAGCTCAAAGAGAATATTTTTTACTATATAAAAAAACAAATGGGCTAAGGCTCAGAGGTATAATATAATTTTGACGAACATATTGTTTTTTTGCCACATTTTTATCATATTTATAAATAAATAAAAATCACACAACAATGGGAATTTTCGGTCGCATGGGTAAAATTTTTCAAGCAGAGACAAATTCTGCAATTGACAAGTTAGAAGACCCTATAAAAATGGCTGAGCAAGGTCTGCGAGACTTACGCTCAGACCTGCAAAAAAGTATCGAAGCACTGGCAGAAGTTAAGGCTATGGCAATTAGATCAAAAAATCAAGCCGCTAATTATAAGGCACAAGCTCAGCAATATCAAGCTAAAGCCATTGCACTTCTCCAACGTGCCCAACAAGGCGCCTTGGATCAGACAGAGGCAGAAAGACTGGCCGCTGCTGCCTTGGAAAAGAAAAATCAGATGTTACAGAGCTATCAAACAGCATGGAATAATTATCAACAACAGCAGGCACAAGTTAACAAGCTGGAAGCTTCGATACGCAATCTAAGGAACAAAATCCAACAATGGGAGAACGAAGTCAGAATGCTGCGTGCTCGCGCCAGCGTTGCCAAAGCAACTAAAAAGGTCAACCAAGAAATGGCCAGTATTGACTCTTCGAGCACAATAAACATGCTCGAGCGAATGAAAGAAAAAATCGAAAAAGAGGAAGCTCTGGCACAGTCTTATGGCGAAATTGCAGCTGAAAACCAATCTGTTGACGAGGAAATAGACCAAGTCCTCTCCGACACTAGCCTGAGCGCTGCACAAGAGCTCGAAGCTCTCAAAGCACAAATAGCTGGAAAGCCTCTTCCGCAGGGTGGGCAAACCCAATCCTTGCCCGAAGGTGGAACAGACACCGAGCTTGAGCAGCTCAAAAAAGAACTGGGATCAGATAGCGAGCCAGTCAGCTAATTGCCTGGTTACTGCCTGTCAAATTTTTTACTCATTCTCCGTAAGCCTCGTAAGTTCTGTAACTTGCGAGGCTCTTTGCATAAATTGGATAAGAACAAAATTCCAAATATTTTCACCAAAGGCCACTATACCAAGCAGTTGTACCCAAGTACTTTTTTCACCAGTCGTATAAATTTATCTTTGCTCAAAGAATAATTACATTTACATTTGTAGAGAAACAAAAAAAACAGAGAAAAATGAAACTGCTACTTACTTATGCCGACAAAATAAGTTATACACCAAAAGTAAAAAATCTCGAATGGGCAGAGGACAAAACACAGACCAAGACCTTTGAAGATATACTTGTGGCTTTTATTCACGTCGAAGAGAAAGACATGGAAAACCCCAAGAAAACCGAGACAAACCTAGTTAAAAACCTAAAATGGGCTGCTAGAAAAAACGAAACAAAAAAAATACTCTTACATTCCTTTGCACATCTTTCGGAAAGCAAGGCCACACCTGAGTTTACCAAAGACCTGCTGGACAAGGTAGAGCAACGTCTAAACAACGCTGATTATCAAGCCTATCAATCCCCGTTCGGTTACTTTCTTGATATTTCTATGGACTGGCCTGGACGCTCTCTGGCTCGCGTCTTCAAAAGCTTCTAATAATGAGATGCTTCCTAACATACCTTTTGCTTTTTGTCTCTTTTTTGAGCTATGGCCAAATACAAGTTGACACAAGTTTTGAGGGAGCTAATGCTCAGATATTCAGAATTGACAACGACAGGAATGAAATACTCTTTAGACCAGCTCTTAAAAGTAACCAGACTACACGTTGCTGGTTCTATTTCAAGGCCTGGGGGTTTAAGAAAAACGAGCATTTAAAAATCACTGAGCTAAATGACTCACGCAATCTCATCCCCACTTATGCTGTTTACAGCTTCGATAATAAACATTGGCATAAAATAAAGGGCAAAGGTCTGACAGACAACATATTCAAATATTCCATCCCCCCATACCGACATGACACTATCTACTTTGCAGCAGGCTATCCATATACATATTCTATGCTCATCCACTATATCAGTTCAATAGCCAAAAATCCGTTTCTGGACACGACTACACTAACCTTTAGCGAACATAATTTACCAATACCTCTTATTGTCATCACAGATACTTCCTCGCACCAGGACAAAGACTTGGTATGGATAACTGCCCGACAACATGCTTTTGAGACGCCGGCAAATTACTGTACCGAGGGTATTATCAATTTCCTTATTAGCAAAGACCCTATGGCACAAGATATTAGAAAAACAACAATTATCTATATCGTACCAATGGTAGATGTGGATAATGTCTATCGTGGCGCAAGCGGCAGAATGCAAAAACCAGTGGACTTTAACCGAGACTGGGACAATAACCCAACCTGGCGGGCTATTAGCGAAATCACCAATCTCATGGAGACAACATCAGAAGTCTATGACTTCCGGATATTTATGGACATCCATGCTACATTCCCCGGTACTGATTCTTCTGTATTTGCTTATTTTAATATTTATGATAAAGATTCACCACACTATCAAAATCTCCGTAACTTCTGGCTCACGTTCTCATCCATATCTCCATTTATCCCGAGTGAAGTTACAGATTACTCAGCCAAAAATTATGCAGACCGCTATGTAGCAATGCATTACAAATATATAGATTTTGTTACAACAATAGAATGCGACTGGAATAACACAGACCAGGGACAACCATGGACACCCGTCAAATGGCATGAGCTGGGCGAAGACATAGGACAGAGCATAGCAATATACCTTTCAAAAAATAAATAGAAAATGACAGACACACTTATTTTGATAATAATAGTAGTTCTACTAATAATTTTTTTTATAGCCAATCCTCATATACTCAACATTTTATTTTACAAAGTAAAAGAGAAGAAACGCACTAAGTCGTCTCAGTACAGCATTGTCAAAGCCACCAAACCTTCCCCCCTGCCCCAAGCACAGGCATACCCATACCCAGTGGAAGAGGAAACAGCTAAAAAATTCAGAGAATCACAAACACTGGCCTTTCTGGTAATAAAAGACGGACACATACTTACAGAGCAATACTATCAATCAGAGCCAAGCAAAAAAATACTCTCATTCTCGGCTGCCAAATCAATAATTGCCATTCTGATAGGAATAGCACTGGACAAGGGCATGTTAGAATCTCTAACACAAAAGATTGCACCATTTTTCCCGCAGCTGAGGCTTGCTCCAGACATAACTATCCGCGACCTACTTACCATGAGCTCAGGGCTGAAATGGAGCGAAAAATTTCTAAATCCTTTTTCCGATGTAGTCAGGGCTTTTTATTCTGACGATCTATGGCGAATTGTAAAAAGAACAAAATCCATCTACCCCACAGGCAAGCAATTTAGCTACAAGTGCATCAACACAATTCTGCTGGGGCTTATTCTGGAAAAAGTATCTCAAATACCTGTAAATCAATTCACACAAAAATATCTTTGGGAACCAATGGGTGCTGAATATGATGCTCTATGGGCCAAGGACAAAAAGGATATACAAAAAACTTTCTGCTGTATCTATGCTACTGCACGAGATTATGCCAAAGTCGGCCTTATTTTGCTAAACAATGGATATTACAACGGAAAGCAAATCGTTTCGGAGCACTACGTCAGGCAAATGCTCTCTCCAGCCACATATCTAACGGATAAGTTCGGCAAACAAGTTGATTATTATGGTTTCCAGACTTGGATTATGCACTACAATGGAATGACAATACCTTATTTTCGCGGTATGTTCGGTCAATACGTATTTATCCTTCCTCAAAAAAACGCTATAATAGTACGGCTAGGGGAAAGGCATACCCTACCAACAATGAATCAGGATCCAACTGACGCAGAGCTATACATCAAGGCTGGTCTTCAAGCCATAGAGCAAAACAAAGGCGGCTAAACATCCCAGAGAAGAATGCTTTACCGCCCATAATCTACTGCCCTAGCCCAAGGCATTAATAAATAAGGCCAAAACTTCCTTAATCTTTATTTGTCCTATGTACATAAAAGGAATTAGCCTGTGCCGTCGGCATAACGAGCACATCATTGATATTCACATGCGAAGGACGTGTGATAATGAATTCTATTACATCCGCAATGTCCTCTGCCCTGAGCGGCTCGAGGCCAGCATAAACGCTTTTTGCCTTCTGTTCATCACCCTTGAATCTAACTATCGAAAACTCTGTCTCGACCATTCCCGGACTTACTGAGCTAACTTTCACATTATAAGGCAGCAGGTCTATACGCATACCCTTTGTTATAGCCTCTACAGCATGTTTCGTAGCACAGTAAATATTACCACGTTCATACACTTCCTTACCGGCTATTGAACTGAGATTAACGATATGTCCCCCTCGCCGCTCCTTCATCACCTGCATTACATGGCGAGAAATATACAGCAAACCTTTGATATTCGTGTCAATCATCGTTTCCCAGTCTTCAGTATCACCGTCGTAGATATAATCAAGACCAGCGGCAAGACCAGCGTTATTAACCAAGACATCTATCTGTCTCCATTCCTGCGGCAAAGAATCCCAGGCCTTATCGACTTCTGCCTTTTTCCTAATATCAAAAGCCAATACAAAAACACTTACACCAAAATTCTGTTCAAGGTCGAGCTTTAGTGCCTCTAACCTTTCCCGTCGCCTTCCTGTAATTATAACATCATAGCCATTACGTGAGAGCATCTTAGCAGTTGCCATACCTATACCAGCACTTGCACCAGTTACAAAAGCTTTTTTATTCATTATTATTATTTTTTTGTGGTTTCATACCTTTACTGCTATAATGCAATCCTATGACTAGTACATCATCTATCTGGCGATAGTCGCCTTTCCATTCCGTAAAAGTATTAGTTACCTCCTTTTGCTGAAGATTAAATGGTAAAGTATAAATTCTCTGCAACAGGTCTGTAAACCTCTTTCGTGTAAATTTTTCCTTTGTCTCTCCATTAAACTGGTCAAAGTATCCATCAGATGTAAGATAAATATTAGTATGTTCTTCCAGAGGTATAATAATATTTTTGAAATGGACTTTAAACTTGCCAAAGTAGCCTCCGATAGAAAAAATATCGCCATCTATTTCTTCTAACCTGCCATCCTGGTAAACCAGGAATAAAGGCTGATTAGCCGAGGCAAAGGCCAATTCATCCTTATCAGCCTCGAATCTGAGAAGAGCTATATCCATGCCATCATAAATCTCATATTTTTTCTCTTTCCCATTTTTCTGATGTTCATCGTTATTAGTATGCAAGAGTTTTATAAGATTATTATGCAATTCTAACAATACAACGGATGGGTCGAAAATTCTGTTGGAATTAACTATTTCATTCAATAAAGTATTACCTATCATTGACATAAAAGCACCTGGGACACTATGCCCAGTACAATCAACTAATGCCAAAAATTTATATTTACCTTGATCACTAAACCAATAAAAATCTCCCGAAACAACATCTCGCGGCAAATAGAAAATAAACTCTCCCTCGGGGAAATTCTCGATTATTGCAGACATGGATGGAAGAATAGCCCTCTGAATACGACTAGCATACTTAATGCTATCTTGTATCTGTTTGTTTTGTTTTTTTATAACTTTATGTTTTTCCTCTAACTCACCATAAGCAAGAGCTAATTTCTGATTAAGATCATCAAGCTCTTTATTCTTCTTTTTTATAAGTAAATACTGCTTGTAAACTATAAGACCTGCTGCGAAAATTATCAGAATAAAAACTAATAAAGAAATTATTATTATACGCGATACACGCTGCTCTGCCTCCTTCTTCTTTAATTCAGCTTCTCGCTGCTTCATCTGTAATTCCTTGAGTTGCGATTCTTTCTCTAGCAGAGCTATACGCATTTTATTCTGTTCATTCTGTAACTTGACCTGCTGCAATGAATCATGCATATTCTTCATGTGAGCGCGCTGTAAAGCCAACATCAATTGCTGCTGCTGAGCTATCTCATGCTGTTTCCTCACTTCTTCCTCTTTATTCTTAATAATCTGCTCTTTAATCTTTTTGTCTAATGTAACAGACATGTCAAAATAGCTCATGTAATGCCTATTATCGCCCAAAGCTTTGTAAGACAGCGCAATATATGTATAAAGCTGTTTTAGTATCTGTAAGTCATTCAGAGCAAAAGCAAGACTACGTGCCTGTTCATAAGTATCAATAGCCTGTTTATACTTCCCCTGCTGTCTATAAGCATTGCCCAAATTTAGCAGGGCCTGACTTATTCTACGCTTTCCTCTGAGTTTATTGGCATATTTAAGGGCGGCTGAGAAATAGTGCTCTGCCTGTGCATAATTTTTTTTCTCAGAATATAATACACCCAAAAAACTATTCAATTGATACAATATCGAATAATTTCTGGAATTTGTGATAAGCCCCAAAGCCTGTTCAAAGGCATTAATAGCCTGATTAACGGAATCAATCTGCTGATACAAATTACCCAACTTGATTAGATACTGCGCTTTGATAGCCGAAGAAGATGTTTGTTTTATCCTTGATTTCAATAAAACAATTTGGGTGCTAATATCTTGTGCATTGACCGATAACGTCAAGACACTTAATAGCAGTAAAAAAATAAGCTTTTTTATTCTCATTTACTAAAAATTTTATGCTTAAAAAGTAATAAGTTTTTCTACCAAAATAAGAAAAATTTATTCTTTTATCTAATCTATGTAAAAATTTTTTTTGAAACAGCAAAATAGCCTCTTATATTTGCAATTAGTTTAAAAATTTAAAAATAAATAACAAATGGCTGACTTATTCGAAAAGATAGTTAATCGCCGTACCCCTCTTGGACAATTTCAAGATTTTGCTCATGGTTATTTTAGTTTCCCTGAGCTAGAAGGAGAAATCGGACCAGAGATGTACTTTCATGGCAAAAAAGTCATTGTATGGAGTGTAAATAGCTATTTAGGCTTGGCTAACCACCCCGAAATACGCAAAGCAGATGCAGAAGCTGCCAAACAATGGGGACTTGCTTATCCCATGGGTTCGAGAATGATGACCGGTGAAACTAAATATCACAGGCAATTAGAACAAGACCTTGCAGAATTTGTCGGAAAAGAAACAGGCTATCTTCTCAACTATGGTTACCAGGGCATGGTATCAATCATAGATGCTTTACTGGACCGACATGACGTAGTTGTCTTAGACTCAGAAGCACATGCCTGCATATATGACGGCTCACGTCTCCATTTTGGGCGTCGATTGACTTTCGAGCACAACAACATGGAAAGCCTTGCTAAACAGCTGGAAACAGCAACAAACATTGTCTCTAGAACTGGTGGCGGCATACTCGTTGTTACAGAAGGCGTTTTTGGAATGGCCGGAGACCTGGGAAAACTTGATAAGATTGTTGAACTTAAAAATAAATACCAGTTCCGCCTCTTGGTTGACGATGCTCATGGTTTTGGCACAATGGGCAAAACAGGTGCTGGAACAGGCGAACATCTTGGTGCACAAGACGGCGTGGATGTCTATTTCGCTACCTTTGCCAAGTCAATGGCAGCCATTGGAGCTTTCGTGGCTTCAGACAAACAAATTATACGCTATCTCCGCTACACTATGAGATCTCAAATCTTTGCCAAATCCTTGCCAATGCCAATTGTCATAGGTGCTATCAAACGCCTCGAACTTCTCAAAACCAGGCCAGAGCTGAGAGAAAAACTCTGGACTATTGCAAATGCCTTGCAAAATGGATTGAGAAAAGATGGCTTTGACCTGGGGCGCACAGAATCTGCTGTTACGCCAGTTCACCTCAAGGGTAACCCTTATGAAGCTGCTGCACTTATAGCAGACCTGAGAGAAAATTACGGTATTTTCTGCTCTGGAGTTCTCTATCCCGTTGTACCTAAGGGCGTAGTAATGCTTCGCTTGATTCCTACAGCAGCTCATGAATTAAAACATGTAGAAAAAACAATCGAAGCATTCAAGGACATTCGAGAAAAGCTTGAAAAAGGCTATTATAGATTTGATGATCCTATGGAAATCCTCCGTAAATATCACATCCACATCGAGCTATAACCGAGCAGCTTAACCCGAAAACAAGAAAGCCTCCGCAGGCATGTGGCCAGCGGAGGCTTTCTTGAATTTTTAATGCCAAACGAAGGCGCTTTTATTCATGAAAAAATCACAATTTTACGATGCTAACATAACCTTCTCTGCCATTACCACCACCTATTACCAATTCATTATTAGACAACTCGTCAGCAGAATAAATTTGCGGTAAATCAAGTACTTTCTGAGAGCTTATTTTCCCCTGGGGTGTTATCTGCCATATACTAGCTTTTAATTTATTATTATAACCACCAAACACCCAGATATTTCCATTCATCAAAAAAGCATCCTCCACATCCTCTACTACGCTTGAGCCCAATGTCTTGTCCATAAATGTTTTTCCCTGTTTATCAATCCCAACCAGCCATATATCTCCTTTTTTTAGCTTTTTCTTTTCCCAGGTCTCGCCGACGAGTAGAAAGCCATTATTATAATTCATTGCTTTGACAAAATAATTATCCTCATAAATATGATTCTTCGTTTGCCAATCTATATGACCATTACCAGACATAAGAAAAACCCATGGATCCATATCACTGACTCCCATTTTCCAGATTCTAGCCAGAACTAAAATTCGGTTGCCAACGAGCATAGCATCCAAGCCCTCCTCATTATCTGCCAAAGCCCCGAGCTGCTCATTCCAGAGCAAATTACCAGCAGCATCTACCTTAATTATCCATAAATTACGAGCATTTATACCCTGGGGAGTAGCATATCCCAAGAGATAAAAATCCCCGTTGCCCGTTGGAATTATTTTATACGCCCCATCATTTAGTGTATTGCCAAAATCTCTCTGCGTTATTATTTGTCCATCAGTAGTTAGCACAACAAACCACATTTGGCTATGTGAATCTTCCGTCCATGTAACACCAGTGGCATAAATATAATTGCCTTTTACTATCATGTCGTTTATCCTATCAAATAGGTTACCGCCAATTTTTTTTTGCCAAACTATTTGTCCATCCTGAGTCAATTTAACTACAAAACCATCTCTCAGTTTGCTCGAACCTGGCGTCTCTACATACCCAGCTCCATAAATAAAATCACTATTTACCACAACCTTCTTGATAGTAGTATAATCAAAACTAACTGTCTTAATCAGTTCCTGTGCTGGAGAGGCCATAGCCACACCGATACTGACGATAAAAATTAAAATAAAATGTTTCATTTTTTGGTTGTTTTTAAATTTATGCGATATGAAATAATTAGAAATATTACTGAATAAATTACTACAAATGAAGCATTTATCCAAAAAGGGATAGCATGTTGCTCAAAGAAATCCTGAAACTTATCGACTGGAACAAATTCTGCTGCTGGTGGCACGACAAGAGAAGTGATTACCTTGGCAGGCAAATAAAACCCCATGGTTATATTCATAGAAAACAACAATTTACGCACGACTGCTTCCAAGACAAAATATCCCACAAAAGCCAGCACTGATGACAAGGAATTCTTGAACAATGTAACTATCAAAACAGCAAAACTAACATAACCCAAAAGCTGTAACCAAAGCCCTAATAACGAAATCCACTGCTGAGGCAAAGGTGAGCTTCCCCAATGAGCCCACATTATCAATCCAGAGACCAATGCGGTCAACGCCCAATCAAAGGGTAATGTAAAAGCAAAGCTAAACTTACCCCAAAAATATTTGCGTTTGTACGAATAGCCTTGTCCAGGCATGCCTTCCCAATCATTGGCAAGAAAGATTAAAATAAAAATCATCCACAACGGCACAAGAAAAGATGCAACCCATGAT
>JALWCU010000306.1 GCA_027015275.1 Bacteroidales bacterium
TTGATAACTTTCCCCATAGTAGTATATTATCTTTTTTTTCAAGCCCGAAGATAAGCATTTTTCTGCTTACTTCGGGCATTTTATTATAAAAAGTTATTAACAACTTAGAAAAAAATTGTGGATAACCTTTCCTTTTTGCAATTCTGGATACTTTATAAAAAATTATATCTAAGCTAACTACACTGGATGTAAAAAAAGGCAGTCTTAGAGGATTTTTACCCCTAAAACTGCCTCGATGACTATAGATAACTCTTGGGTATTAATTTCCTAGACTTTCAGCAAAAATCCTGATAAAAGCAAAGAAGGTGGGCTGCTTTATGTAGCCCACCTTCTTTGCTTTGGTATAAAAATACTGTCCTTAATATTCCCATAGTGATTGTTCAAAATCAGTAATTTGGTTTTCTTCCTGCTGAGCACGTAACAATACATTAAGTCCCTGTTCATAGTCAGCAATTTCACGTCTCTTTGGGTCAGATACCATAAAGATATAGCCAGAAAACAACCTCTTTTGGAATACATCATCATAGCTGAGGGCTTTCAGATCGTTTGAAGGCAAATATACAGGACTGCGTGCAAGGAGAGGTCTTGCCTCTGAATATAAAACCCAGAAAACTTTAGAATACTTGGGATTTGCATGCTCAGGGTCTGTTTTTTCATCATAGTAAGTCCTAATGGGGCATAGCCCTATAATACGAAAATCCATTACAGAACGCTGCTTATCGAAGAACCATATCTCCTTAACTATATATGATTTAATAGAAGTTGGATCGTATGGAATGTTAACAGTAACAGAGTCGTATCCACCTTCCATATTTGGAACGGCCTTGACTTCTGTCTTGGCTCCCATTTTTTTATGGATTTCTTCTTCTGTCATTGGTATTTCAAATTCTTGCCCTGCATCACGTGGGTTTGCTACATAAGCATTAAGCCCTCGATTATGAATACCGTCTAATAAAACATCAATCAAACTGCGATATCCTGCTGCGGGCTCTGTAGGAAAGTACAAAATCTGGTTCATCTTTTGTGAAAGCTCAACTCGACGCCAGACTATTTTTGCCCACATTATATCAGCCTCCCTAACATACTGATAAGGAAGTGGATTCCGACCTTTTATTGTAATTTCTTGATAAGGAAGAGTGACTACTCTAAGCCCCTCTTGAGCATAACTTATTATGCCTAAACTCACAATGAGTATAAAAACCCCAAATATCTTTTTCATGGTGTATAAATATTTTTGTTGTAGCAAATTTAAAAAGAAAGTGGGAATTGTTCATCCCACTTTCTTTAATAACTCAAAAAAAATTAAAATATTGTGTTTTTCAGCAATAATTATCTAATAATCTTGAAGCTAATAGTTCCAAGTTCACGGATTGAGCCATCAGGTGCTCTTGCTTTTATATTCTCGAAATAGACCTTTTGCCCAGGTCTAAGTTGACGAATAAGATTTTTCTGTTTTGCCGTAATGTATGGACCTCTAGCTTCTTCTTCTTGTGTGAATGAGCCTATTGTTGCAGAGACTGTAAAGCTTACAACTGGGAATTTCAAGTCAAAAACAAAATTCTCAAGCTTTGCCATAACAAAAGGTTGTATCAATAAGTCAGCCTTCATTACAGGTCCTGGCTTAAGGTTACCAACCTGCGGCTTTGGATCTGGAACAACTTTACAGCGAAACTGCATTGAACCTAATCTCCGTAACTGACCGCCTGTCTTAGCAGAAACACTTATTGTAGTCTTACCCATCTTGTTGACACGTACCATGTATTTTCCACTACCAACTTTTTTTATTCTCCCTATAGGCCCTATATTTACTACAAGTGCATCTGCAGGCACGCCCGAAGCAGTAATAGCAACAGGATTATCTACACCGATATAAAATACATTCATTTTTGTTGGCGAGATAGCCACAGATGGAGCTGCTACTTCAAACTGACCCTTGAAAGGATAACTAACATATTCTCCTGTAGCTGGTGACTTAAGCTTAATAACACCGCTATAAGTATGTACACCTACAGAAGCATTCTGGACCTTGTAAATGCCTTTACCATTTTTTACGGGTAACTGTGTCCCATTGTCAAGAACAACAATTGGCTGTTGCGTCGTATCATAAGCAGCAATGAAGATCTTAGCCTCATAAGGTTCGCCCTGCAAAACATATCCTTTTTGTGCATATACAATTGGTTCCAATTTATTGAATTTCCATTCGCCTGCTCCTATTTGCTCTAATAAATAACTAAGGAAACTATTCTCTGTCATACGAATATCATTCTGTATTTTGGACATATTCGCAACAACTGCTATCAGAGGTAGCTGGTCAAACATGGCATATTCCCACGGGACCATGGAACCATCCTCTGCCTTTACATCTCGAACGTCAAATGTTGAATCCAAACTACTCGCAAGTTCTCCTGACCTGTCTTTGGGATTCATTATTGATATTAAAAATTTTTTGTAATCTTTAATAGCCCTTTTAAGTTTTACACCGTTTTTCTCTAAAATCATTACTTGTCCGCCTACATTGTTGTTGTCCTGATGTTTGATATGTGCTGGGTTCCCTTCTGCACCATCAGCAGCTCTAACTACCTTGGTCTTAAGATATTGTATGTAATTAAAAAGCGAATCTGAATTATGTTTAAGCCCTTGAGCTTTGTTATACCATTCTTGGACTTTTTTAGGATTTTCCTGATAAAGTTTAGCAAAGCGACTATATAATTCAGAATTTTTTGTTTCTATTATTTTTGTACTTTTTCTAATACTCTGTTCTATCTTGACGAAGGCATGTAAGACTTCTGCAGAAACATTGAGAGCAAGCAAGGCAGTAAGCACAAGATACATGAGATTAATCATCTTCTGCCTTGGGGATAAATTCTTCTCAGCCATAATTATTTTTTTTAGAATTAAAAAAGAAAACTAATCAATCAACTTTTACGTTAAGAGCCGAGAGCATACGTCCATAAACATCATTAAGTGCTTGCAGGTTTTTAGACAATTTTTGCATTTCACTACTGTAGGACTCGGCATATTGAGCAGAATCTGAAATCTTCTTGACCATATCTTCCAGATTAGCTTCCTCAAGTTGCATCTCAAATATAGCGTTAATAGCTTCTAAATTTTTATTTAACTGTGAAATCTGATCGTTATATTGCTTGTTACCATCAGAAAGCGTAGAGAAATCAACTTGCATTGACGTAGCCAACTGCTTATATGCATTGTCTATCAACTCATTATTTTTCTCTAAGCTTTGTGCAACTGTGTTAAATTTGTCTGCTAAATTTTCGGATGAATAAACTACTGTTTCCGCCGATTTTTTTTCTGATTCGGCTAAATCATCCGTAGCTTGAGCTAATTTTTTACTGCTTTGATCAAACGTATTTCCAAGACTTTTAGCCTTATCAGATGCATCTTTCAAATTTTGTGTAAAATCCTGCGTAACTACACCAGTATCAGTTATATCCTTTAAAGTTGAAATATTGTTATTAAGCTTATCCAAGCCATCGTGCAATTTTTCAAAAAGTCCACCTTCGCCAGCTTTTTCTAACATTTCTTCAAACTTTGACAATGCTTCAACTGATAGCTCATTGCCCCCACTAGCGCCACGGGACAAGACCCTATCACGTCCAGACCTACTAGTATTCAAATCTTCTTCGTCTGTAATACCTGCCAGTTCAGGAAAGACGAGAGTCCAGTCATATTCCTCATGAGGAGGCTCAAGACCAGACATAAAGAAAATAAATGCTTCAGTAAGAAGACCTATTGTAAGCATTACAGTAGCACCTGGCCAGTGGGTAATTTTGAAAAGTGCACCAACTAATACTACGGATGCACCCCAACTATACAACTTGTGAATAAAATTTTTCCACCAGTACTTTTCTCTGAAATCCCAGAAACCCATAATTATGTATATTTAAGTTTTTGTTTTTATAAAAGTAATATTTCTACAAAAGAAAACAAAATATATTCCAGAAAATATATTCCAGCTTTTTATAAAAGTTTATTTATGTTACAAAATAGATAGTGCGGGCTTGTACCCGCACTATCTGTGGTTTTGAATGGCTATTACAATTAAATTCTTGAGTAATTTAACGTTTTATTGGTTAGACTCAGGGATTCCTGTGCCCAGATATGAACGTACATCACGGAAACCAATATAAGATTTGGCTGAGTCTTGATATTCATAAGTACGAACACCACATTGGAGATAATATCCTATATCTTTCCATGAGCCACCACGAACAACTTTGCGCTTTCTTGCAGGTGGATCATCATTGCGGGCAAAATATTGGACAGTTGGGTTTAAGTCATGAGTGAAAGAGTAAGCTGATTCATCATAGGAATCTGCTGTCCATTCTGCAACATTCCCTGCCATATCATATAGCCCATAATCATTTGGTTCATAAGTAGCTACTTTAATTGTACGGTTAGCAAGGTCAACTCCATAACGTCCCCTCAGCGGCTTGAAGTTTGCCAGGAAACAACCGAGGTTGTTACGTGTATATGGACTTCCCCAAGGATAAACAGCCATTGCAGAGCCACCGCGAGCAGCGTATTCCCACTCAGCTTCTGTTGGCAAACGGTAATCATCGAAAGAAGGTGTACCTTGTCTTGCACTCCAGTCGCGCATAATCTTTGTGCGCCATGCTGAAAAAGCATTTGCTTGCCACCATGTTACCCCAACTACCGGATAGTCGTCAAAGGCAGGATGCCAGAAATATTTACGTGCAATAGGTTCGTTGTAAGAATATGTATAATCACGCATCCATACTAAAGTGTCTGGGTAAACCGGTACTTTCATGTGCTGAATCAAAGCCCCACGGTTTTTGAAGTCTTCTTCTACACCGAAATTATTATAGTCATAGTTAACTATTTTCCCTTCATAATGACCTTTGGGAAGGCCTAAATTCTGTGGATTACCTTGCTTAAATACATCTTCCATTGTACTGCCCAGGTCGTCATAAATATATCTATTTTGGAACTTAGCGGCCTGTCTCAGATCCACCCAATTGTACTGAAATACTAATTTCCTGTTGTCTATTTCGTTATGAGCATATAATCTATCTTGTTCGCTGTAAAACAGGGGCTGCAAAGCCTCTTTGACTGCATCAGCTTGCTTAAATTTCTTATCCCATAACAAGTGCCGATTTGCCCAATTAAGATTGCATGGTCCATTTTCGCCAGGAGCAGCAGCTTCTGCCTGACCTTTCCTTTTTTTGGATTGATAGCAGAAGACTTGTTCAAGATCCGCACTATT
This sequence comes from Bacteroidales bacterium, assembly GCA_027015275.1. Classification (GTDB taxonomy): domain Bacteria; phylum Bacteroidota; class Bacteroidia; order Bacteroidales; family S143-33; genus S143-33. Next base: position 5,246 of record JALWCU010000306.1, read on the forward strand.
CAAGATGCACAGTCTCATGGCAATAGAATCACGTACCCAATAAACGAACTGACGATATTCATTATTTGTAATTTCAGTAATGTCCATCCAGAATGCGTCAATTGATACTGTCTTAGTCTGTGTATTGAACACCATTGGGACATCCTGATCATTTTGTCCCATATTGAATGAACCGGCTGGTATGAATGCCATTCCCAGTGGCTCAGGCTCAAACCATTTAGGCCTATTCGGCACACCTGTGAGCTCGTGCTCAATCCCTGATGACGTGTTACAGCTTATAAAGTATAAAGCTATAAGGCTTATAGATAACACAGCCTTAAGTTTTTTCATAATATAGTTGGTTTTCATTTTTATAAGGTTTTCACGTTATGATAATGCTGAGGTCTTTCCATTTTTAAAAAAGAAAAATTATATCCTACATAAACTTCGAAAGTACCATTACTAACACGGTTTATAGAGTTTATAATTGCGTCATAGCTAAGTCCGAGTTTAATGTTTTTAAAGTATGATGTTCCTAAAAATGTTACAAATGATTCTTTATTCCTATAAGTAACGCCTGCCCAAATTTTTTTATTGTACAACACCATCATATTAACATCAAATTGCCATTCTTTAAGGTCGGTCTTCACCAGTACCGAGGGCTTTATATCAAATAACGAATTAGCAGAAGTAATATTATAGCCAGAGGTAAAGTAATAATGCCTTACCAATCCTACTTGCTGTTTGTCGCCTCCCTCACTTATAAACATAAAATTAGGCGCTGTAACATGTGTAACAGAGAATCCAGAATAAAAGTTATTATAAATATAATAAGCCCCGAGATTAATGTCCAGCACCATACTACGGCTCTGGTTAGCAAAAATAGGCTCCTGTTGATCTGGAAATTGCCAATTAACGTTATTGAACTGCTTGGAAAATGCAGATGTGGATATGCCTATGCTTAATCTCCCTAAACCCATATCAATATGATATGCCAGCATCAAGCCAAAGGTCATGTCTTGTATGAAGGCATAATTATCACTTATCATCATTGCGCCTATTCCAACAGATTTTCCCATAATTTCAAGCGGTGCATCTACTGAAAACACATTAGTTTTGGGAGCACCTTTAAATTTAATCCACTGATTATGATTTAATAGATTCACTGATACATCCCCATAGGCACCGGCTGCTGCTGGGTTAAAAATAGAGTTAATAAACATATAATGGCTAAACTGTGGGTCTTGCTGTGCTAATAAATTTATACTCAGTAATATCAATATGCCTATCAGGGATTTTTTCATTTTTTTCTGTTATTATCCAACAAAGAAACTAATTTTTTTTAATTGTTGAAAGTTTTTTGTGTAACACTTATCAGTCTTGCCCCCATTTATATCTTTCGATGTCAAATCCTAAGTGGAGTAAGATTTTGTCAATGACTGTATCTATTACCTGATAAATATTTTGGGGCTTGGAATAAAATGATGGCGATGCGGGAATAATTGTTGCACCTGTAATGATTAAGTGGCGCATATTTTCTATATGTATCAAGTTATATGGCATTTCTCTTGGGACAATTATTAGTTTCCTTTTTTATTTGAGCATGACATTAGCTGCCCGAGTGATAAGAGAGTCGGATATTCCGTTTGCTATGCGTCCTATTGTTCCCATAGATGCTGGACAAATCACTAATGCTTGATAATCAGATGATCCAGAAGCAAAAGGTGCATTAAAATCGTGGTTATCGAAGAGTTTGAAATTAATGAATAGTGGTTCTTGTTCTAGCTCCCAATGCCACACATCTAAAGCGTTATCCGAAAAAACGATAGATACTTGTGCATTCAGTTGATCTAATTTAAGTAATAATCTTTGTGCATATATAGCGCCACTTGCTCCTGTGATAGCAACGATTAATTTCATTTTTTTGTAGGTATTTTGAATTCCAGACTCATTGAGGCAGTATTTGTCCACCAACAGACAGATGATGTTGTTGGATAAGGAGTTAGCCAAAAAAGATATATGCTTTTTTCCCAGCATTCCCATTTTATGGGACGAGTAATAGGTAATAGGCCATAACGGTAAGAAGCTCGCAGAGTTAGAAATGAGTTGAATCGATAGTTAAAAGAGAGATAAACCGCAAAATCCCACAGACTTATTCCCAGGTCTGTACGGTCAAGGTAATATGAGGCATGGTAGTATGCATTATAGATATAACTAAAGCTGAGTCCAGCCGTTCCGCCAAAGCGGTAATAAGGGTAATAATTTAGCCAAAGTGGAATTTCTACTTCATTGATAGCTGTCTTGAAATAAGGCATGTTAGCCGATGAGTGAGCTCCTTTTTGTACGAGAAACACTCCTGAACGAAGAGACCATTTACTGTTTAATTTGTAATCCACGAAGCTACCCAGGTTCAATCCGATTTTGTTGTAACCCGAGAAATTATCCCCATCTATCTGACTGCCAGTCATGCCGATAACGAATCCGCCCTGGAATCGCTGCCCAAATGCTGTACTTGCCAGCAGCAGAATTGCTGTGTATATAAGGATTTTTTTTATCATTTTACTACAGGGTTTAATAGTTTGACTTTTAAAGACTCTGTGTCAATATTAACTTTTGCGCCCAAAGGTAAGATAGACATTTTGTCTATATGTCCAAGAGGGAAGCCATAGATTATAGGGCCTTTGACAGAAGCTAATCTATCGTGGAATATTTCTTCCAGTGAGAAGGCTTTTTCTTTGGCGTCATAGTATTGCTGCCAATTGCATTTATTAAAAACGCCAAGTAAGATACCATCAGCTTTGCTTAGGTCGGTTGCCATCATCAGGTGGGTAAGCATACGGTCAATTTTGTATGGTGGTTCGGAAATATCTTCTATAAAAACAATTCGATTTTTGAATTTAGGGAGGAAGCCTGTACCGATCAATGATGTAAGTAACGAAAGATTGCCTCCAACTAAAATTCCTTGGGCATAACCTTTTTTTATAATTGTCGGTTTTGTAGTGAAATCAGTGTTTATATCCAACTCTGGCGTTTGCCCCAGGAAAGCTATCTTTGTAAAAAGCTTTTTGGTATATTCATTCTCAAGGCTAGTGAGACTCGTGTGAAATGTTATTAATCTATTTTTTTTCAGAAAAGCCATTTGCAATGCGGTAATGTCACTGAATCCTAGAAAGATTTTAGGCTTATTTCTTAGTTTATAATAGGGGATTTTGTCTATTAGCCGGGTAGTTCCATAACCGCCACGTAGGCAAAATACAGCCTTTGTTGTGTCATCGGAAAATGCATCAATCAAATCTGACAAACGTTGATTGTCGGGTGCAGAGAAGTAGCCAAATCGCGAGCGTGCCCTGGTGGTCCATACAGGCTTTAAGTTTAGATCCTTGACTATTTGAACTAATTTCTCGAATTTTTCTTGCATAACAGGACCGGCGGGCGCAATGAGTCTAACTTTGTCTCCTTTGTTAAGACGTGGTGGTTTGAGCATAATTGTCCTATTAAAATGGCAAATTTGTTAGATTTGATAAATAAGAATAATCTTTTGTATGTAAGAGCTTATCGAGTTTGTTGATTATTTTGTAAAATTCAGTCTCGATTTTGTCCTCATTTTTTTGTGATAGATTAGTTTTGGGTGAGTATATCTGGATAGTTTTTAGCATTTCTCGCTGAGAGACGTCCCCCAGAGAACATTTATAGTATTCGGCAAGTAAAAAGGCGTCGGCCTCTTGTTTAGTAACTGAATCTTTGTTCATGACTTGTTCTATAATGCCCTGGTCATAGAGCTTTTTTGCAAGTTTATAATTTTTGTCAAAGATTGTGTTTTGAGCATTAACGTTCATGGATAATATCAGAATCAGCGCAAGTAAAGAAACTTTGTTAGTCATAGTCTAAAGTATTGTATTGTTAATTATTAATGATACTTTCAATAAATTTGCCAAAAATGTCTAAAAACTGTTTGTTTAATATTTTTCGACTTTTATACAAGATACTGGGCAAACTTCAGCAGCTCGCATATTTGCGTCAAAAGACAGATCATCTGTAATGAGCATTTGGATGTTATTTTTTGTTTTAGAGCCGATTAAGTCGCTTTTGCCATCATTTTCATTCATTTTCCAAAAATCTGGAGCAACTTCTACGCAGTAAGCGCAGCCAATGCATTTATATCTGTAATGTGTTATCCTTACCATAATTTTGATTCTTTTTTTCCTTATAGGTTAAAATTCTATAACTTTGGCAAAGTTAATGAAAATTGTAAATCAATTGTATCATGAAAAGCAAGCTATTGAAGATATTAAAGACATACGGGCCACATGTATTGATTATATTTGGCTTTGTTTTGGTGACGATGTTTTACTTTTCTCCTGCTTTTGAAGGTAAGGTATTGAGACAGATGGATTTGGAGCATTTTAGAGCAATGTCACAGGAACAGAAGCAGTTGTATAAGCAGACGGGGCATTATAGTGCGTGGACAAATAGAGTTTTTAGTGGAATGCCTGGTTATCAGATATATATGCCTAGAGGTTTCAAGCATGATCTGTATATAAAATTAATGGATGTTGCACGTTTATTTAATGCTCTGCCATATACGACGGCAGCAATTCTATTTATTTATTTTTTAGGTTTTTATCTTCTGCTTCTTACACTGCGGTTGAACAAGTGGATAAGTACAATTTTTGCACTTGCCTTTGGCTTTTCGTCATACAATATAATAATAATAGCGGTGGGCCATATTACCAAGGCTTATGCTATAGGCGTGATGCCAATGGTTTTGGCGGCGTTTATACTTCTTTACAGGGATAGGAATTACCTGTGGGGAACCTTGGCTATAGCTGTTGCTTTGGGTATGGAGATAAGTACAACTCATATCCAGATAGTTTACTATACAGCAATGTTTGTGGGTATTTATGTTATTTACGAATTTATTAAACAGTGGATTATAGAAAAAAATGGACGTCATTTTATATTGGCTTCGCTTCTGGCATTATTGGGTGTTATATTGGCTGTAGCACCTAATAGTGTTACGTTGTGGTCTAATTATGAATTAGGTAAATATAGTATTCGTGGTGGTAGTAGTGCGGTGGAGCCGCATACCAAAAAAGAAAAAGGTTTAAACAAAGAGTATGCTCTGTCTTGGTCTTATGGAGTGAGCGAGACATTAACACTTATGGTTCCTGATGTTAAGGGTGGTGCCAGTGATTATATTGGCAATGATGTGAAATTAATGCAAAAAATAAATTCGCCGTTTAAGCAGTATATTGCACAGTCTAGTCGTTATTGGGGGCCTCAAGTATTTACAGCAGGTCCGGTGTATTTTGGTGCTATTATAATCTTTTTGTTTGTACTGGCTATGTTTATTGTCAAAGATGACCAGAAATGGTGGTGGTTTACTGCTGCGGTGTTGTCTATAGTACTGGCCTGGGGCAAGCATTTTATGCCATTGACAGATTTGTTTTATTATTATTTTCCTTTGTATAACAAGTTTCGTGTGGTATCGATGATTTTGGTAATAGCCAGTGTTGCAGTTCCGGTACTGGCAGCTATGGCAGTACAAGAGATTGTGGATAATCCTGATATTATAAAAGAGAAGTTTAAATATTTCATTATTTCGTTTGCGATAACTGCTGGCGTGGCATTGTTGCTATATTTAATTCCACGTTTGGCCGGCTCGCTTTTGAGTCCACAGGAGCAACAGTATATGAATTCAATGTTGTCGCAGAATCCTGCTAATGCCCATCAGTTTAAGGCATTTTTTGGTGATTTGGAAAATGTCAGAGCAATGATTGTTAAGGCTTCGGCACTGCGCAGTTTTATTTTTATAACTCTGGCAGCTATAGTTATCTGGGCTTATGCGAAGTACTTTAAGACATCAACTTCGTGGTTTTACTTGATTTTAGGTTTTTTGATAGTTGTAGATTTATGGACAACTGATACTAAATATTTGGGATATAAAGATTTTAAGTCAAAGAGATATACACGCAGTGAGTTTAGACCAACACTGGCAGACAAATTTATTCTAAAAACGGCTCAAAAAGATTATCGCGTGTTGAATCTGACAGTAGATCCATTTAATGATGCTATGACTTCGTATTTCCATGAACATATTGGCGGGTATAGTGCGGCAAAATTGCGTAGGTACCAGGATATTATTGATTTTTATCTGAGGCCTTATGCAATGACTATAGCCAAAGCTTTGCAAGATAGTACGAATAATATTATGCAGATAATCAAGCCAATGCAGGTATTACATATGCTTAATACATTATACATTATTGTTAATCCAAACGGGATGCCGCTTGTTAATCCTTATGCTTATGGCAATGCTTGGTTTGTAGATTCTTATGATTTTGTTAATACGCCACGTGAGGAGATTGAAGCGTTGAACCAGCAGGACCTTCGTCGTGTGGCAGTTATTAATAAGAAAAAATATGAGAATGTTAAGTTTCCTGAGTTGACGCTTAATGCTGATACAGAACGCGCTATTGTTTTGACACATTATCAGCCAGATTCCCTTGTATATCAGTGTCGTTCGAGAAATAATGAGTTTGCAGTGTTCTCTGAAATTTATTATCCCAAGGGCTGGAAAGCATATATAGATGGCAAGCCGGCAAAGATTATAAACACTAATTTTATTCTCAGAGGTCTGATAGTACCAGCGGGTGTACATAGGATTGTAATGATTTTCCGTCCTGCTTGTATTTATACTGGTAGGCAGATTGCGCTTGTATCCACCGTAATAGTTGTGCTCGTATTTTTCCTTGCTCTTGGCTGGGAGATTGTAAAAAGTAAACGCAAAACTGGCGAAAAAGATGAAGCTTAAATTTGGCGTTGTTGTCTTCCCTGGGTCTAATTGCGACGATGACGTGGTTTATGTTGTCGAAGATATTCTGGAACAGAAAGCAATAAAACTTTGGCATAAAGAGACAGATCTAAGGGGTGTTCATGGAATCATTATCCCTGGTGGATTCTCTTATGGAGACTATCTACGGGCAGGGGGGCTGGCAAAGTTTTCTCCTATTATGCAGAGTATAAAAGAGTTTGCTAGTAGAGGTGGTTTTGTTTTTGGAATATGTAATGGCTTTCAGATTTTGTGTGAAGCAGGTCTTTTGCCAGGTACATTGCTGCCTAATGATAACAACAAATTTATTAGCAAGAATGTCTATATAAAAGTTGACAACCGTCATACAATGCTCACGAATAAGATTGATTCTGAGTATGCTTTGAAAATTCCAATAGCACATGCAGAAGGGAAATATTATGCGCAGCCTAATGTATTGACAGAGATGAGAAAAAACGGGCAGATATTGTTTCGGTATTGTGATGAGTTTGGGCGTTTGTCAGATGAGTTTAATCCTAATGGTTCTGTTGAGAATATAGCGGGTGTGTGCAACGAAGGGAAAAATGTTTATGGTATGATGCCACATCCTGAGCGTGCGGCTGATGATGAGCTGGGTAATACCGATGGGCTGCTGATTTTTGATTCGATAATCAAGTCTCTGACAGAGAAGGTTTTTTATTAATTAATTTAAACCTTTGAATATTAGCGATAAGTCTTGAGCTATCAGAAGCATCAAGAGAGTCAGTTGTATGGAAGTTTTTTGCAGATAGAGGCTGTCCTGGGTTTTTCGGGGCAGCCTCTTGAATTGATATTGACGTGGATATTGAGTTTGTTGTTGACCTGTGGCTTTGGGGTAGGTCAAAGTTTTGTTTGAGCAATTTCCACAGCAGGCTTGGGTTGAGAAAACTTGTGCGTTAATTTGGCTATAACAAATTGTCCCCAGATAAAACCGACAAAAGATGCTGCCACATTGCCCAGCATGACTCCCCACCATACACCTCTTAGTCCAAGCTTGAATGTTATTGCCAGGAGATATGAGAATGCCAGCTGAAAGATTATTGTCCTCAGGAATGTTACAAAAAAGGCATTCATGCCTTTTCCTATTCCCTGGAACATTGATGAAGTGAGCATTCCGAAGGGAACGCCGGGTAAGAATAGACAAAGGATTTTTAATGCTATTATCATTTCGGATGATATGCTTCTTGCTGACTGGGAGTATGTAAAGAGAAAGGTCATTTGACGAGCAAAAAGGAAAATAGCTATAGCGATGATAGTTTCGACGACAAAACCAAAGCGCACACCATAATAATAGGCGGTCTTTAATTTGTCTATATCATGTGCACCATAAGCAGCGCCCGTAACACTGGTTACGCCCATAGCTACGCCTATTAAAGGCACTATCCCAAACATTATTATTCGCCAGGAACTTGTGAATACAGCAATTCCGTCTGTGCCACCTGCATGGATAATTATCATATTAACAAAAAACATAGCAAAAGCCATGGCCAATTGTGCAAAAGATGCTGGAACTCCTACTTTGAGTATTTCTCTGATTATATGAGGGTTGTATTGTGCTTTTTTGAAATTGAAAGTAACAAAGGTTGATTTTTTTATAAAGAGCCAGACAAACATGAAAGAAGCAGAAATTGTGATAGACAGAAGTGTTGCCCAAGCAGCTCCAGTTATTCCCATTTTTAGAGTGTAAATAAAAATAGGGTCTAAAATAATATTCAGGACAGAGCCGAGAATCATAACATACATAGCTCTTTGCATGTCGCCTTCGCCCCTGAGGATACCGCTAGAGATATTGGTAAAGAATATGATAAGTGCTCCTCCAACTAGAATTTTGGAATAACCTGTTACATAGTCTAATACCTGACCGGTTGCACCCAGAAGGCTGAATATTTTCCTCAAGAATGGGTAAGTAAGCAAAATAATTATAAGACCAACGGCAAGGCTTATTACTAGCGTATGAATAGCAGCGTAGTCTGCCATTTTTTTGTCTTTAGCGCCTATTTTCCTTGATATTGCAGAGCTGCCACCAACTGACAATCCAGAAGCAATAGAGACTATAATCATGTACACAGGGAAAAATAGCCCTATTGCAGCTAGGGCATTTTTACCAAGTCCCGCGACCCAGATTCCATCAACGAGGTTGTACAGTGTTTGCACTAACATCCCGGTCATCATTGGTAGGGCGAGTTTTATAATGGCTTTCTTGGGGTCTCCTTGAAGTATTCTAACGCCTTTGGTAATTTTCTCTTCCATTGTATTGTATTTTCGGCAAAGTTAGCATTTACAGACAAAGCACCAGGTTAATAATTTGAAAAAGTTTAGTGATTAAGGATAGTGATATCTACTATAATGCCCTATTTATGAGGGTAAAAGGCAAAGTATAATATTAAACGTATGTTCGGAGAAGTTGCTGGATTGAGATAGTATCGCAGGATTGGAGGCTTTCTAAAAATGTAAAAATGCCACTCTGAAGCAAATCAGAATGGCATTATGTAAAAAGAGAATTAGGTATTAGTTATTAGTTATCTTTCTTTGGACTAGCTGTTTTAGTAGTGTCCTTTTCCATTGTTAAAGTGCCGTTAAATATGCTTCCTTCTTCGATAACTATTTTCTTTGTAAATAGGTCGCCATCGAATTTTGATGAGGCTCTGAGGATTACTAATTCTGCGGCTGTTAATTTGCCCTTGTAATTGCCTGATATGTCAGCTATTTTAACGCTTGTTTCGCCTTCGATGTGGCCTTGTTCGCCGATTATTAATTTACCACTAGAGTTAAGATTACCAATAACTGAGCCGTCTATGCGGATATCTCCATTAGCATTGATGTCGCCCTTAATGTTTGTTCCGTTACCGATTATATTGAATATGTTTGCGCCAGACTGTTCGCCGTTTATCTTACTTTTCATAGTTCATCAAATTTAAAATTTTCCAGAAATTTAGTATTATAATTTCCTTTTACAAAATCTTGTTGAGCTAAAATTTTCTTATGCAAAGGTATAGTTGTTTTGATGCCTTCGATAACAAATTCTTCGAGAGCGCGTTGCATTTTTCTGATAGCTTCTTCTCTTTCTTTTGCTACAGCGATGAGCTTGGCTACCAGAGAGTCGTAATAAGGCGGAACGATGTATCCAGCATAAGCATGGGAATCTACTCTAACACCTTGGCCTCCTGGCATGTGCCATACCTCAATTTTCCCAGGCGAGGGCATGAAATTGTTGAAAGGGTCTTCGGCATTTATACGGCATTCGATGGCATGCATTTGAGGATAATAATTTTTACCAGAGATAGCTACACCGGCAGCAATTTTAATTTGTTCTTTGACTAGATCGAAGTTTGTAACTTCTTCTGTGATAGGGTGTTCTACTTGTATTCGTGTATTCATTTCCATGAAGTAAAAATTTCGGTTCTTGTCAACCAAAAATTCAACGGTACCTACGCTCTGGTAATTAATTGCTTGAGCAGCTTTAACGGCAGCGTGGCCCATTTTTTCTCTAAGTTCTTCGGTGATAAAAGGAGACGGCGTTTCCTCAAGGAGTTTCTGATGGCGACGTTGTATAGAGCATTCTCTTTCGGATAGGTGCGCTACGCGACCATATTTATCACCTGCGATTTGTATCTCGATGTGGTGTGGCTCTTCGATAAATTTTTCGACATAAATACCGTCATTACCGAATGCAGCTTTAGCTTCTAATTTAGCAGTGTTCCAGGCATGTTCGATTTCGTCTTCTGACCATACAACACGCATTCCTTTGCCGCCGCCGCCTGCTGTAGCTTTTAGGATGATTGGGTATCCAATTTCTTTGGCAATACCCTTTACGGTATCTATGTTATCTACTAAATTTTCTGAACCGGGTACTACGGGCACACCGGCTTGAGTCATTATTCTTCGTGCAGTAGCTTTGTCGCCCATGGTATCAATTTGGTCAGCTGACGGACCGATGAATGTTATTCCGTTTTCTTCGCATATACGGGCAAACAAGGAGTTTTCTGCCAAAAAGCCATAACCGGGGTGTATAGCATCTACACCTGTGAGCTCGGCCGCAGCCATAATCTGTGGAATATTAAGATAAGATTTTGAGCTTTCTGGTGGACCAATGCAGACTGCCTCGTCGGCAAAACGAACATGTAGAGAATTTTTGTCCGCGGTTGAATATACAGCCACAGTCTTGATACCCATTTCTCGGGCAGTACGCATTATTCGCAAAGCTATCTCGCCTCTGTTGGCAATGAGAATTTTTTTGAACATTTTCTATAGTTTTAGATTAGCTAATTATTTGGTAGGACGAACCAGGAATAGAGGTTGGTCAAATTCCACGGGACTGGCATCTTCGACGAGAATTTTTTCGATTGTGCCTTGGACTTCTGATTCAATCTCATTGAATAGTTTCATTGCCTCGATGATGCAAACCACATCGCCGGGTTTTATTTGATCTCCCACTTCTACATACGGTGGTTTGTCTGGTGCAGGGCGGCGATAAAATGTTCCTACCATGGGTGAGCGGATTTCGATGAGTTGATCATCTTTGTTGTCTTCTTTTGCCTGTGGTTGTTCTGGCTGAGGTTGTGACTGAACAGGTTGTTGCGTAGTTGCAGTTTGTGCCATTGTAGCAGGTGGCATTGGTGCTGCTACTTGAGGTATTATAATTTTTTCGGTATTTGCTTCAACTTCTTTTTGTTCTTGTTTGAATTGAACACTGAGCTCAAGATCTTCGTTTTTAAGTTCAAGTCTGACGATATCTGACTTGGCCAGTTCTTGAATGAATTTTTGAATCTCTTTTAAAGAAACCATGATAAGTGATTTTAGTTTGGTGTCAAATTTATAAATTTTTTATAAATACAAAACCTATATTCAGGAAAGTATGAAAAAATAAAAAATCCGGGCAACTCTGTTGCTCCGGATTTTTGAAAGAAAAAATTTTTTTAGAGCTCAACTTCCTGGAATACAGGCTTACCGCGATAGCTGCCACAAACTGGGCAAACACGGTGATACTGGTGTGTTGCGCCGCAGACTTCGCACTTAACAAGCTTAGGTGCTTTGGCCTTGTAATGGGTCCTTCTCTTATTGCGGCGAGTTTTAGATGTTTTTCTCTTTGGATTAGCCATTTGTATATATTTTTAGTTTAATAGTTTTTTCAGTTGCTCCCAGCGCGGGTCAATATCTTGTTCTTTTTCTTCGTGGTGTCCTGGTTTTAGCTCATCTAATTTTTCTAACATAACGGGATCACAAGTTGGTCTGCCATTCTGGTCAAGAGGGTGTACTTTTTTTATTGGTAAAGCAAGATTTATAAAATCGTAAATATGCTTAGCTATGTTGATATTCGATTCAGCCCTGTTTATGACGATTTCTTGGTCATAATCAAACCATTGCGTATTGTAATCACCAAACTTGACATAGAGCGTTGTATGATAGTCTATTGGGTGAAAGAATTCACCTAAGCATACGTCACAGACAACTTTAATTTTTCCGCTCAAATAAAATTCTAAGACCAGATTATCCGGATTGATAGTGAGCTCAACCAGAACTTTGACCTGGCCTTCTTTGTACTCTGAGTATTCGAAATTTTCGAAAAAATCGTTATTAACATCGAACTCAAACTTATGTATTCTTCCTTGTTCTAAGTCTTTGAACGGAATATTATATATATCAAAAAAAGACATTTCACTCTTTATTTAGCTTTGCAAAATTGAGATAAATTTCATAAAAAAACAAATTGTCTCAGAGAGTTTTAAAGTTTATTTATTCTTCGGATTTAATAAGGCAGACTTTATTTTTATAGATAAATGATGTAATTTAGCTTAATAAGAAACAAAAAACGTTTTTATCATGAGAAAATTTTACTTTATAATGATGTTGGCGTTATTTAGTTTAGTCGTCTTTAGTTGTCATAAAGAGAAAAAGCCACAGGAGCAGATTCAGAAAACCATACCACAGAAAGACACAGCAGAAGTTGAAATATTTTATTTAGTGCCTTCGCCTGATGACATATTTGGGTTTGCCAGTAGTCCAGATTTATATTTTGATCCTTCCTTGCCCAATCCAGTGGCAAATGCTGGTAAATATAACAATACAAGATTACAGGACTTGAATTTTGGCGTTTATTCGGCAGATTTGGCATATAGTGCTGCTTTTGGTAAAAGGGAAGAAACGAAGATGTATTTGGATGTGGTCAAATCTTTGAGCGAAAAGATTGGCCTCTCGGAAGTTTTTAATGAGAGCCTTGTGAATAGGATAAATAATATTGGTTCAAATAAAGATTCCCTGATAGCAATATCCAATGATACTTATTTTGATATAATACGTTATCTAGAGAAATATGACCGCATCAGTACTTTAGCAATTCTAGCGGCTGGTGGCTGGTTGGAGACAATGTATCTTGTGGTGAATTTAACTCATTACACGCCTAGTAATCCGACTATTCAGAAAATAGCTGACCAGAAAATAATATTTAGTAATCTTTATAAATTTCTCCAGCAAAATATCACAGATCCCAATGTCAAGTATGTTTACGATGAGTATAGCAAATTAAACGAAATTTTTAATGATTTTGAGCTGGTTAAAACAGGGAATCAGCAAGATAAGTCTAAAGTGAAGGGAAAAATAATTGTTGGCAGCAACGTCAAAATTGTTATGAATAAGCAACAATTTATTAAATTGCGCAACGTTATAAATGATATAAGAGCCGACTTTACGTTAAATAAATAATTAAAAATCAAAATACTACGATTATGAAAAAAATATTCTGGTTAGTTTCAATAATACTATTCTTGACAAAAATATCATATTCACAGCTGAGTTGTTCTAATTTCCTATCTAACCGCAAGGCAGAGCCACCCTATAAGATGAGTTCTATGTCCAAAAGTGCGGTCAGTATATCAGGACATGTATATAAATATGAAGTTCCTTTGAGTGCAGACAAGGAGTATCGTCTTATGTTTTTTGCAAGTCCAGCCTTTAATAATAATATTCATTTCAAAGTAATAGATAAAAATGCAACGTCAGACCCGTCTGACGACAAGGTTATTCTTGATCTGCCAGGTGAGAATCCTAAGACACAAAATGCTCGTGGCACGGCTGCTCTAGCCCCTTTTGAGGATAAAGATGGCCATGAGTTTCATCCTTATTTTGATATTATTCCTGCGCATGCTACGTCATTGGAGATTATTATTGATGTCAAGCAACCACCAGCACAAAAGGATGAATATGGTAATACTTATACGGAGGTGATTAAAGGTTGCGTTGCAGTAGTTATTCTCGAGAAACCGTCTGAGTCATTCTAACTTTCAGATGTTTTTATGGTATTAATATTAGGCTTAGGCGGCGGGAAGAATTTCCCGCCGCCTTTTTTATTAATGCATAGACTCAACCCTTGATTTTTCGAATTTTAGGCGAATAGGTTATTCCAAACTACACTATTTAGAGAGAGCTATTTATTTTCTGGGTAAAACCTATTTTTTAAATTTCTGCAAAGCAATTTATTTGTGGTCAGTAAAAGACATATTGATTAAGTTAGGTATCCAGAGATTTGAGGAACTGCTTATGCTCTCAAACTTAAAATTGGTTGTTATTTTATCTCCAGAAATCTTTTGTAAAGAGTATCAAAACGCTAAATATTTCTAATCTTCCAGTAATCATTAAAGCATCGAGAGTATATTTCCCGATTATTGGAATGGATGAGAAATTGCCAGCAGGTCCCGTAACACCCAGTCCTGGGCCCATGCCACCCATTGCTGTGAGAGCAGAGCCAAAGGCTGTAGCAGGATCGACTCCAGAAGCAATGAGAATAAACATGCCAGTAAGTACAACTACGAAATATAAGATTATGAAGATAAGTGTTTTAGAAACAACGTCGTCGCCTACAGGGTGTCCGTTGTAACGTACAGAAGATACAAGGTTGGGATGGAGAGCTTCACGGAATGTATTTTTGAGCTTTTTACCAAGGATAACGTAACGGATTACTTTTACGCCGCCGCCAGTAGAACCGGAGCTAGCACCGATGAACATGACAAAAACTATAAGCATCCATGCCAGAGCTGGCCATTTTAGATAATTTGCCGTAGCAAAACCTGTAGCTGTCATCAGTGATGCAACATTGAATAGTGCGTGCCTAAATGCTGGCTCGAGTGGATAGACTTTGTTGATATAAAGGACGACTGTAACTACCAGCACGACGGAAAAGAGAATGAACAGATATGTGCGCCATTCTTCGTTTTTGAAAACAGATGAGAATTTCTTTTTTATAATGAGCAAGTATATATTAAAGTTAGTAGCCGAGAGGATCATGAATATTGCTATAATATACTGGATATAAGGCGAATACCCAGCAATACTATTGTTCTTTGTTGAGAAACCACCAGTTGCCACAGTAGCAAAAGAATGGCATATACTGTCGAAAAGGTCCATGCCTCCTATGCACAATAGTATTATTTCGGATAGAGTGAGGAAAAAGTATATGGCCCAAAGGTTACGGGCAACGTCGAGGATTCGTGGAAATGCTTTTTCCTCGACAACCACCGAAGCTTCTGCATTGAACAAATATATTTTGCCGACACGCATTGTGGGGAAGAGAGCAATAAAGAGTACTATTATTCCCATACCGCCTATCCAGTGCGTTTCACTACGCCAAAATAAAGCGCTGTGTGGCAGGGCTTCTATATTTGTCAGTATGGACGAGCCTGTAGTAGTGAAACCAGACACTGATTCAAACAGTGCATTTGTAAAAGATGGTATTGCACCTGTGAAAAGATAAGGTAATGTACCAAAAATGGATATTGTTACCCAGGATAGGGTAACTACCAAAAAACTATCTTTGCGGCTAAATGAGCTGTGTTTATGTGATTGGTTAATCAAGTATAAGATTAGTCCCGAGATAAACGTAACAAGAAATGCGAGGAAATTTGCCTTGATGTATGGTTCCTTATACAGGAAACTTACTAGAGTGTTAAATGTCATAAAAAAGGATTCTATCAGTAGTACTACGCCCAGCACATAAAAAATTCCTCTAAGGTTTATTACTGCTTTTCGTTTCATTTTTAATGTCTTTAGACTTGTAAGCCAATAATAGTAATGTCGTCAGTCATTTCGGCATTTTCTTGCCAATCATGTAAAGTGTATTCTATTATTTGTTTTTGTGTGAACAAGGGTTGCAAAGCTATACGTTCTAATAGCTTTTTGAAAGATTTCTTTGAAAATTTTTTGAATTCTGGATTAAGCTGTGAATAATATCCATCCGAAAATAAGAAAATTTTGTCGTGTGTGTCCAATTTTATTTTTATTTCTTTAACAGGTTCATTTTGTTCTTGGGCAATAATAGAATGGTTGCTAGAGATAAATTCTAACAGTATATCTTTTTTGAGAATTATTATAGGCCGACCCAGACCAGCAAATAGTATTGTTTTTTGATTTTTGTCGTATAATATTGCTGCAATTTCTATCCCAAAATGAAGGCTATGTTTGCTAGCAAAGTTAGACAACTGCGTTATAATTTTTTTTCGCAGGATAGAAAGAACTCGTGCAGGGGTGTAAATTTCTTTAGAGAAAACGTCAATCAGGTACTGCAAAGCTATTGTGCTGAGTATAGCACCAGCTGGTCCATGACCAGTAGCATCTCCCAGTGCAACAAATATTTGGTTCTGCTTAATTGGTTTTATGTAATAAAAGTCTCCACCTACGTGTTGTTTTTGCTCATGGATGATAAAAAAAGATGTGAAGTAGTCCTTCAGAATTTGTTCATCTGTTAAGAACATTTTTTGCAGTATTTCTGCATATTTCAAGCTATCGTCTATGTCATGTAAGTACTGGTTTATGATTTTGTTTTTTTGAGAAAGTTGCTTGAGTGCATGATCCCTCGATTTCATGAGTGTCTTAAGTACAGATATTTGATGCTCTACTAACATTTGTTTGTCTTCGAGCTTGTCATTGAGAAATCTTATTCGCTCGTTTTGTTTTTGTAATTCATCGAGTGTGAGCATTAGTTCATGAGTTTTTGTCTCCAGATCTGCTTTTTTAATTAATAGTTGGCGCTGGTAAAGATTTTTTTCACTGATATATACGAACAGTAGTGCTGTAAAGAAAAGTATAAATATTACGACTAAATATAATTCATAGTTACTGGGTAGTTTCTCCTCACTTAACAAATATCCATACTTGCTCATAAAGTAAATACCAAAAATAGACAGGAAAATTATTAACAGCCAGACAACAATACTAAACCTATCATCCAAGTATTCGAAAGCCATGGTTATCACTAATACATACCATACTAGCATGTTGGAGTTTATTCCAGTCGTTTGCAGAATCAGGAAGGTTATAGACATCCATAGTAAAAATATATGAATACTGCTTATCACATAGATTTTACCTCCTATTTTGAGATGAAACATAATAAGTAAGTTAATAAAGACAACTGCCAGGTTGACTAATGCGGCTATCTTGAGTCCTAAGAACCATTCGTAAACTCCAATTGTTATTAGAAAAATAATCGTCAGATAGGAGCTCTGAATAAAAATAATTTGTTTAAAACGTTTCAGAGGGTCATCTTCTCTCTCTGGCAAGAATAAATCTTCACCAGCAAAAGTTATGTGTTTTAGTCTTCTTGTGTCAAAAAAATCTTTCACCTTTTTAAATAATTGTTTTGTAAAATTTGAGAGACTACCATTCATTTGAGTAATGATTTTTCAGAATAGTGCTACCAGTAAATTTAAGTCTTTGGCATCCATATTGAATCGTTCAGCCAGTTGGATATTCGTTAGCATTCCCAGAAAAGCATAAGTTCCATTGCGAAGGCTGGACGATTTTTTTAGTAATGGTAAAATGCCACCTTCATTGCATATTTCCATAAGGATAGGTGTAAGAACATCGCTAATAGCGAATGATGCAGTACGTGCTACACGCGAAGGAATATTCGGTACGCAGAAATGTATAACGTCATATATCTCATAAGTCGGGTTGTCGAAATTAGTAGGTTTTGATGTTTCTATTATGGATCCAGAATCTATTTTCATGTCAACGATTACCGAACCTTTGCGCATTAGTTGTACAAGTTGCTCTGCTATTATGAAAGGCTCGTCATGGCGTTTTATTTTAGAATTTATTATCACATCGGCTGTTTTAATAGCCTTGAAAAGAGTTTTGCGGTTGAAGGAAGATGTAAATAGGTGTTGTCCAAAGAGCTGCTTCATTCTCAACAGTCCGCTCAGGTCGTCGTCAAAAATCTTGACATAGGCCCCCAGGCCCAGAGCCATTCTAATAGCATATTCAGCGGCTGTGTCGGTTCCCAGTATCATGACAGTGCTGGGGGTCAGTCCTGTCAGTCCGCCCAGCATTATGCCTTTGCCACCACGTACGTTTGATAGCAGTTCTGCTGCTATCATAACGGATGTACTGCCAATTATCTCGTTCATCAGGTATGTAAAAGGATTCATGCCATTCTGGTCTTCGTAAAATTCATAAGCGATGGCAGTGGTGTTTTTTCTTAGCAGCAGCTCTATATTTTCTTTTGTTTGTGTGTTGGGGTGCAAGGCAGAGAAAATGATTTTGCCGCTGGGCAGTTCTCTAATTTCGTTGATTGTCAGTGGACCAATTTTTACAAGTATATCAGCCTGGTTGAGTACAGTTTTGTGGGTTACTACCTGTGCTCCTGCTTTGCGGAAATCTTCGTCAGAGTAATTAGCCCCCAGTCCACATCCTTTCTCCATAACGACTCTATGTCCGTCATTTATCAAGGTCTGTACTGCATAAGGTGTGAGAGGAACGCGTTTTTCGTCCTTGTTGCTTTCTTTGAGTACGCCGACAGTCATTTTTTTTGTTCCATCGTCTATGGTCTGGAGCTGAGGCTGTGGTACAGGAGCATTATTTTTTTCCTCTAACATTTGTTAAAAGTTGTTTTGGTTTTGTTGTTGGTATGAAAGGTTTTAGGTAAAATGGTTCAAAATATGCAACATCGACAAATTCTTTTTTCTCAAAATGCAGTTTAATAAATGGAAACATGAATCTGGCCAGAGGTTCTATATTTTTGATAAATAGAGCATTACTATTATTAATGAGAGTGGAAAATTTGTCTGAGCCACTGCCGAAAAACGCAACTTTACCAGATGCTAAGTATTGGCTAAAACTATTTTTATCGAGTATAACGTTGTTAATTTCATTCAGTGCTTGCTTTTGTCTGTCAAAGACTTGTGTGTAAACTTCCATGCGTCGAGCGTCTATCATAGGCACAAAATAGTCTATTCCGCTGCAATCGCGAGTTTGCATGACATTTTCGAGCATTAATTCCAGTGTAGGCACAGCAACTAATGGTTTGTCCAAGGCGTAAGCAATACCCTTGGCTGTGGAAACGCCTATTCTCAGTCCAGTATATGAGCCAGGTCCCTGTGATACGGCTATGGCCAGGATTTGTTTCTCAGTGTTATGTATATGATTGCTGAGTAACTCTTCGAGTTTTAGCGTCAGATGTCTGGAATGGCTGTTTGACTCCCAACATTCCTCTGTTATCGTCTGTCCATGTATATCGAAAAGAGCAACTGAACATACTGAGCCAGAAGTTTCTATGCCGATGAAGTAGTTCGAAGCCATAAGCAAATTGAATTTAAATTGAAATTTAATTTATTTTTTGAATTAAAACAATTTTCTCTTGGCAAATATAATTATGCCAATAATGGTCAGTATTAAAGAAATTAATGATACGATGAGCAGGGAATATGGATGGTGCTGGAAAGGCAAAGGGATGTTCATGCCGTAAAAACTGGTAACCAGCGTGGGTATCATCAATATTATCGTGATTGAAGTGAGAAATTTCATCACAAAGTTCAGATTATTACCAATGACAGATGAGAAAGCATCCATCATATCACGGACAATACTGCTATAGATAGTGGACATTTCGATTGCCTGTTTGTTGTCTATCATGATGTCTTCCATCTCGTCTCGGTCTTCTTCTGTTAGTTGTATAACGTTGTTTCTGAGTAGTTTCTCGATTACAAGTTCATTCGATTTTAGGGATGTCTCGAAATAAACCAGACTTTTTTCCATGTTAAGCAGTCGCAGGATTTCTTCGTTTTTCTGAGCTTCGTTGAATAACACTTCTGCTGACTTGACCAGATGGTTTATTTCTTTTAGATAGCGGAGGTAAAAGGTTACTGTCTTGCGGAAAATTGTAAAGATGTGATGTTTGCGTTTTTCTGGCGTAAAGTCTTGTGTTTCAACCCTATGAGAAAGTAGATCCATTAGTGCTTCTCTTTCGCGGCAAACAGTGATGATATATTCGCTGGTGAGGATAATACCTACAGGAAAAGTTATGTATGGGATAAATTTACTTGTGTCTTCGTTCTTTTTGGGAAGGCGGATTATCACCAGCTTAATGCCGTCTTCTATTTCAATACGGGAGCGCTCGTCGGGGTCCAGCGGGTCTGTGATAAAATCTCGAGGAATATCCAGTGTGTCAGAGATATAATCAATTTCATCGCCCGTTGGGTCAGACATATTGATCCATGAGTTGGGGGCAAGATGTTCGAATTTCTTTATTCTATTGCCTTCTTTTCTATAGATTTCTATCATCACACTGGTTATTTGGTTGTCCAAAAGTAAAAAAAAACTACAAATCAAAGATTCTCGTCTAAGTAATTATGTTTTCTGTAAAATTCTCGTGCCTTGCTAAAGTCATTATTTGCATAGCAATAGATGCATTCAAATGGGCATGTATTGTAAGCGCCGATGTCTTTGCTATAGATACAGCCGCACTGTGGCCTTTGTCCTTTGTCTTTTAGGCTTTTTCTGGAGATATATATGCTATTTTCTTGGTAACCTAAAAAATCCATTAATTCCTTGTCGTGGGCAAAAAGTCTTACCATGAGTTCGTCGTCAATACATTTGTTTGGTCTGATGCCTAGGCTGGAAAAGTCGATAGGACTTGCACAAGATCTAAGGTCCATGTCCCAGGAATCAGTCATTTTTTTTAGTTCTTCTGCTATCTCGAGTTTTTCTTCTTTACTGATGTCGAAGAATCGTGCGTGGTATTTTTTTAGATTTCTTTGTACCTTTAGATAATGTAAGTCCACAAAACTGAATACTAGGCGTTTTGTGTAGCCTTTGAGTTGTTGTCCAATTTTTTCTATTCTGCAGAGTAGTTCTTCACTGTTCAGCTGGTCTGAAATAATCAAAGGGTCGAATCGCCATATAACTCTCTGTGCACCAAGCATATTAGAAAGACGCTTAAAAACT
This sequence comes from Bacteroidales bacterium, assembly GCA_027015275.1. Lineage (GTDB taxonomy): Bacteria > Bacteroidota > Bacteroidia > Bacteroidales > S143-33 > S143-33. The sequence goes on from JALWCU010000306.1 coordinate 26,286, forward strand.
TGTATTCTCTTATCCAGGGTTGGTACATGCAGCTCATATTCCGGATAGTCATTTACGGTGTAGAGAAAATAATAATTGATATGCCTCTGTTCCAATACATTGAGATATTGAATTATTGGCTCAGGGAATTTGCTCCAGAAGACAATTACTCTTGTCTTGGCAAAGCTTATAACTTCTCTTTTTTTGTTAAAAGGATTGAATTTTACAGCATAGCCTTTGCGCAAACGTTCAATAAACCAGCGAGAATAAAATGCAGGGATATCAGTAGCACGGCTGGCCGAGACAATAATGGGTAGCGTAGCCACTTCTTTGCCCTTGAGTGTTTGTATTTCAGCTTTTTGCCAGATTGCCATGAGCAGAATTTTTGTTAATCCTGGACAGGAAATATTTCAAATATACTTTGTTTTAGCTCATTTATTTGTTAAATTTGAGTAAACTTAAATGCAAAATTGTAATGAGTACGAATGTTTTACCTGCCGATAATTTAGATCAAATTCTCAGAAATTTTAATCCTCATTTAATAATAGATGAAGCTTATAAAGATTTTTACGTAGATATATTTAGTGCTTTTTTGAACAAAATAAAGAATTCTATAACTCGTACTGGCACTGATATTCAGACTTATTTCATTACGGGTCAAATTGGATCAGGCAAGACATCTTCAATGTACCGTCTCAAACGAACACTTGAAGAATTAGATAAGTATAAGATTGTTCATATTGATAGTCGTGATTATGATCCACAGGATGTTGATATTGAAGATTTACTTATAATTACAGGTTTTAAGATTTTAGAAATAGAAGGTGAGGAGGACACAAATTTAAAGAAACTTTTCTATCAGTATTTGAATGATGTACAGAGGGTTAAACAAAACGAGATAGAAATCAGTGAGCAGGAAATCAGGACTAGAGATATTGATGGGCAGGCGGAGATAGAGAGTGGGGTGAAATTGCCTAAGTTTATTGACTTTGTTAAGTTGGGTGTAAAGGCCTTTGCAAAAATTAAGTATGAAAAGGAGTTCAGAAGTGATGTACGGAGAATTTTCCGTCTTGTTAAATTGGAACTCTTTGATAGAATACTTGATT
>JALWCU010000307.1 GCA_027015275.1 Bacteroidales bacterium
TAATATATAACTTGAAGCTGGATAAGTTGGAAACAGTTTCCTCTGCTGCCGTTTCGAGCGATAATAAATACCTTGTTATTGGCAATGGCATGGGAACTGTATATATACTTGATTTGCAGAAAGATAAGATGAATACAGAGTTCTCTATCACTAGTTCAAATGTAAAGCAAGTCTTATTTGATTATGATAATTCACGTCTGACCGTGATGTGTCCGGATAATTTCCTGAATATCTATAAGTTTGGTGAATTTACTAAGCGTCCTATAAGCTTTTCGCCAATAGGTGATAAGATGATAGAAGTGGTAGATTTTGGTACGAAAATTTTAGGCATAACAAAAAACAAGCTGTTTTGGGTATATCCTAATGCACAGTCTTATGCAGACGTAATCCTCAAGCATATAACACGTAATTTCACTCAGAGAGAATGGAATATGTTTATGCGTAATCTCATACCAAAGTATGATATTGTAAAACAAAATTAAAAACTATGCAGAGAAAAATTTACATATTGTTGACTTTTATCCTTGTAATAGCAAGAATGAGTCTGTCTTATGGCCAGGAAACACATCTGACCTGCTCGTCTTTGCCAACAGATATAAAATTACTTTATGATAGAAGCCAATACGCCATAATTGTTTATGATGGTGATTCACTTTTACATGCGTGTCATTATTCACCACAAGATCTGGAGCAGATTTATATTTATATGATTGCAGCAAGCAAGGAATATGGCGATGATTCACTGTATCTGGTTTATTCTCAGAAGCTTTTGCAGCTAGACCCACATTATCAGTATCAGGGCTCAGAGCCAGTCGCGCTCAAGAATGTAAGAGACTTTTTTAAGATTTACCCAAAGTTTACACTCGGTATGATAGTGGGCTTTGATAAAGTGCTGGTTGACAGGATAAACGTCTATCAGGTATTTGATTCAGCCGATGCCACAGAGCCATATTTATCTGCGCCAGGTCTGACAGCTACATTTTTGTTTCAGTATAATATAAGTCGTAGATTCTCTTTGGCTTATGATGTAGGGGTTTATTTCTCTAATTTTACAAAAAATATTTATCTATATAGCGGTTTTCTGACAACGACTTACAAGGAAAGTATCCAAGGTATTGCTAATAAATCATATCTAAAGATAAATTTTCCGTTTCATATTAGACGTACAGAGTATGTACCTTACATTTATGCAGGTGGCTTTTTTGACTACAAGATAAGGGAGACAGGCCATATATCAATGAGTGTTGACACAAGTGTTCATAATTATTCAGATTTTACAATGCCAGTGGGCGCATATACGATTAATTATAAACTTGGGGACACATCTGCTCTTTCCTCGCCAATGCGTATGCCCTTTAATTTCGGCTATGTGTTCGGTGTTGGTGTTAATTATGTTGTCAGAAATATGACGTTTTTTACCGAGCTTGGTTTTCAGTATGGCTTGGTGCAGAATAATATCCCTCAGACGCGGTATTATCCCATAATTTTACGAAGTTTTTATTATATCGATGACGATATAATCTTGGACAAAGCATATCTTCGCTTTGGTTTTACATTGAATTTCAAATACAAAGTTAAAAGAAGAAGGAGATGAGACGCTTGTATATATATATCCTGGCATTTTGGACGGTTTTGGGCATGGGTGGTTGCACTCTTAATGATTCATATAATCTCGTCCCAAGCAGTGATTTGCCTTTTATAAGCTACAGTATAAAACTGACTTCACCATTAGTGAGGTTTGACTCTCTCTCTTATACAATAGTCGAGAAGAAGGGCAAGATGTGGTTTGCAAGTTTTGACGCCAGTGGTGATGTCAATTATTTGCATGATGTTAGTGGCCTATTCGGTAATAGATTTGACCTGAAAACCCTCTCAGGGATTAAGTACTTTAGACTAGGAAATTATTTTTATGGCCTTTTGCTCAAAGACAATGCGTTATATCCGCTTCGATTGTTTGCTTTAGACCCTCATACAGGTAATGTTGTTGATGTTCACACTCCAGAATTTCCTCAGGATTCTAATATCATATCATCGACTTTCACAGCCATTCTTCCCTCGACCCCCCATTTGTCGAATCTATTTGTATTCCAGCAATATACAGACACTATGAGTGTGTATCATCAGCAGTTGATAAGGTATAAATGTACTAATAATGAAATGACGCCTTTGGATTCAATTTCTCTTGATACTCTTGGTCATATTGAGATCTGGAATAATTTTGTTATAGATGCTAGTAGGCTATATTTCTATGTTATAGCTAATTATGGTACGGATAATACAGTCTATGAGTATAGCTACGAGCAGCAAGATACTAGTGTTAGTTTCACTAAGCTCAAGTCAGGCTTTTTGCCCGTCGCTTATGTATCTATGGGCAATGGGTATATTTTCTCATCCATCAGCACTAACGAAAATACTTTTGTGCCAGTTATTTATAGTCTTAGAGAGCATGATATTTCGGCTGTTATTTCCTCAGATAAATTCGAAAACTTCTTGATTACAAACAAAATACAGGTTAATGATACGGATTATGTCATAGGCTATATTTCCAAGGATGCCGAAGGATATGTAAATTATGCTAAGTATGGCTTAATTAATGGAGATTTCATGCTTATTCGATATAATCAGACAGATTTCCTCAATTCACCCAATAATTTACCAATGCTATATACCGTTTTACCGAGTTTCAAGAATTTTGTTCCTTATGGTATTTTGGATAATGGACAGGGCTTGACAATAATAGGCAAAGGGGATGCTTTTTCCTATTTCCCAGCAACAATTATTCTAAAAACAGATTACACAGGAAGACCTATAAAATCTACAAGGAATGCAAGACATTAACATGACCAAGATATATATTGCTCTTTTAGCTGTTTTGTTTATATTATTGATTATCAGTCTGTACGCATTTTTTAGGCTAAAGAGGAAACTAAAAAAACGGCTCCTAAAAAATCTCGAGAATTACAATTCACAGTTGCATGACCTAGAAAAGGAGATTAATCGATTAAATTATATTATTGCCGATTACAAGGGCCGGTTGAAGTTAAAAGGCAAGGATATCGAAATCAGTGCGGATAATATTGATGTTAATGAACTTATTTTACAAAAACAACAGCTCGAGCGCGAACAACAACATTTGCAGGAAAAGACAAAGCGCCTGTGGGAGCAGAGCCTTGCTATCCACAAGGAGAAGGAGCGCATCGACAAGCTACGCCGAGAGATAGAAGCCCGGCATCGTGAGATGGTCGATAGCGTTAATTATGCCTTGCGTATTCAGACCGCTTTGCTACCCAGACGGGAATATCTTGATCAGCTTTATCGGGAATACTTTGTCCTGTGGATGCCCAAGCAAATTGTCTCTGGCGATTTCTACTGGGCAAAGAAAATAGGCTCCCGCATTTTTACTGTTGCATCTGATTGTACTGGCCATGGTGTGCCTGGAGCTTTTATGAGCCTGCTGGGAATTTCTTTCCTCGAACAGATTATTGGGGCTAATCCCAATCTCCGTGCAGACGAAGTCCTCGAGAAAATGCGTGATATGGTTATCAATGCCTTGCAACAGACTCAGCAATCCCAGACAAAAGACGGTATGGATATGGCTTTGATAATAGTTGATACCCAGACAATGAAAGCACAATTGGCAGGAGCTAACAATCCTGTGTATATGTACCGTGAACAAGAACTCATGGAATTTAAACCAGTGAAAAATCCTGTGGGCATTTATTTTAAACAACGGCCGTTTGAGATGCACGAGCTTCAGATTACTCATGATGATGTATTTTACTTGTCCTCAGACGGTTATGCAGACCAGTTTAATGCCAAAATAGGACGTAAACTCACTCGCAAACGTTTCAAAGAAATTATTATTAAGATGAATCAGGAAGAAATTCCAGTCAAGGATCAGGGAGAATTTCTCAAAGAGGCCATTACAGAATGGATGTCTGGTGGTATGCAGGTAGATGATATTATGGTAGTAGGATTGCGTTTTTAATCACAAGAATAGCTTTACTTTGAAGTTTACAAGTCTGCCAGTCAAGTAGTTTGGAGTGGCAATCTGTACCATGTAATTTTCACCTAATGGGTTATTGCCAATGAGCGCACTATTTGTTAGTATGGTCAGCCAATTGTATGAAGCAACATTCATCACACCAAGTGCATTAAATAAATCAATTTCAAAAATTGCTTTATATTTTTTCTTTTTGGGGTGGAAAACATACAGGAATCCAATGTCAGCACGTAGGTACGGTGGCATACGGTAAATAGCTTTGTAACGTCCTTCGGTTGGAGGTCCATAAGGCCGACCGCTTCCAAAAAATAAGCTCATATTCATTCGCATATTTTTCATAGTGGGCATATAGTCTTGGAAAAACAGACCTACAGTAACAAGCTGATCAGTGGCACGCGGCATGTAACCTGGCTCAACGAGCACACTATCCACAGCATAGGGTTTGTAAAATGTACGTTCCCCGTTTTTATCAAGATATTGCCAGTACGCATCATTGTCAATGTTTTCTGCTGTGTGCATAAACGATAGACTTATCCATGAATCCACATTTGGCACAAATTCACCGTAGATTCGCATGTCCAGCCCCGCAGCATATCCATGAGCTTTCTGGTGAGCATAATATTGTATTCGTAGGTTATTGTATTCAAATGGGATTATGTTTTTTAAATCCTTGTAATACAGTTCAGAAGAAAATTTGAACGGCCGTCCCCACATCCTGAAATTGTGATAAGCCCCTAGAACATAATGAATTGATTTTTGGATGTTTGCGCTGTGGACCAGATGCCCAGTGAAGTCTCGAAGCTCATTATAAAATGGTATTTGATAATAATATCCAGAGGAAAAGCGCAGTGTCCACATATTTATCCAATTGGGATACAAATATACCGAGAAACGAGGCGAAAAGAGCGTAGAGCCAGAAAAACTAAAATAGGTGTAACGTAGCCCAAGGTTAAGGTCAAGCCTGGTCGTACCCAGATAAAAGTGAATAAAGTCTTCGGCAAAGGCATTTATCCTGTAGGCTTGGTAAAAATTAGTGGCATTTACGTAGTTATAAAGATTTATGACATTATTCTCTTGTGGCATGAGACTAAAGCTATAACCTGCCGAGTCAATATATTTCCAGCGTGCCAGACGGTCATTTATCCTGTCCAGGCGGTAGCCAATCCCTGCCATAATTGTATGCTTGCCTATCTGTGAAGTTGTCTTTATTTTACTCTGCATAACCCTGGCAGAGAGATAATTACGGCTATAAGTTAGGAAATATCCTACTCCAATGTTTATTGCGCTGTCTTTGTTGTTCTCTATCTGGCGTTGTACCATATCGAGGCGGTATGCTGAGCCTATTGTGTAACGTTCTGCCTCCCGAGAATCATAAAAGGAATTTATCCATTGTATTAGTGTATGACTCTCAGGCCTGTAAGTCATGGTCAGTCCTGCCAGAGCAAAGTTGTATTTGTCTTTTTCTGCACCTTGATATGCTATTGGTATTCTAAAGTTTTGTGTGAAAGTACCTATGGCAACAGTCAATGAATCAGGGAAAAAGTCATAACTGTTAATGGACATGTAACCAAATGCACGCAGAGAAAATTTTTGAGAAAATTTATAATTAATAACAGTCTGAAAGTCAGAGAATAATGGTTTATAATTACCTTTAGTGGGCAGGGCATTTAGAAGGTAAGAATTTTGCTTTAGTCGCGTGCCTATCATAAAGGATAGACGCGAGTTGCATATATTGTTTTGGTGAAAAAATGAGGCACCAGTCAGTCCAAGGGTGATTTTTGTCTGTGCATCCTTGGGTGTTTTGTAAGAAATGTCTAATACAGAAGACATCTTATCGCCATAATGAGCAGCAAATCCCCCGGCAGAGAATTTTATGTTTCGTACGAAATCTGGATTTATAATGCTCAGTCCTTCTTGTTGGCCGCTGCGAATAAGCACTGGTCTTATAATTTCTATGCCATCGATATAAACAAGATTTTCGTCATAGCTGCCCCCGCGTACACTGTATTGTGAGCTTAGTTCGTTATTTGTCTGCACACCCATTGACGTCATGATTAGCGCCTCTACTGCGTTCCCAGTCAGAGTAGAAACAATATCCAGAACTTTGCGTTTTATGACAATATCGCCTGTAGAAGAATAATTATTTCCCAGAGCCTGTACTTGCTCTATTTCATAAGTTTTGGGACGGAGATGGATAATTATGAATTTATTCGTATTTACTAGTGTATCAATGTTATACATGCCCACGAAAGAGACTATGAGATGTACTTTCTCTGCTCTGTGTGCAACGTTTATGCTAAATAGTCCGTCTTTATTGCTGAGAGTGGCTTTTTGTGTGCCAAGGATTTTAATAGTAGCACCTGCAACAGGTTTGTTATCAGCCGATAAAATTTTGCCTTGTATTTTTTGTCCAAAGGAGAGGTTATAGGCTAATAAAAAAATAATAAAAATGACTTTTTTCATACTTTATTTTGCTGAAATTCGTATTTTTTAAACAAAAATGTAAAAAATGGATGAATTAGTGCGTATAGAACAAAAAATTTTTATATATCTCATAAACACAGCCAGTTTTCTGAAAACTATTAAAAATAAAGGACTGTCCAACGAGCAAACCGATGAATTATCAGCAAAAATTGCACAACTCAATGATCTTTATGACAAGAGTGCTCAACTGGCACAAGGCATGGATAAAATAGAGCTATGGCGGCCAGCAGTGCAGGTACTGGATAAAATTCATGACTTGCTGATTAATATGCATTACCAGGATAGAGACCTTATAAACGAAAAGGCTGACTTGCAGGTAGAAGCTACATCTCTCAAAGAAAATCTTACACAGTACATTCAACGTTTAGATAAACAACAAAAAAATTAATGTTATGAAAAGAGTTTTGTTTCTTTTGGCCACGTTCTTGTTTGCTGTGTCTATGTATGGGCAGCGGAAAGGTGCCTACATGGACTTTAGCGAATTAGTGCATGATTTTGGTAAAGTAAGTCAGGAGCATCCTGCTACTTACAGGTTTCAATTTATCAACACAGGTAACAAGCCAGTAGTTATTCACGATGTAAAATCTTCTTGTGGTTGCACTACACCCACTTGGACCAAAAGGCCAGTTCCTCCGGGTGCAAAGGGTTATATCAGTGTCGAGTACCGCACACTTAATGCTCCGGGTAAATTCGTAAAAACAATTTATGTTTACTCTAATGCCAAGAATAGCCCTATAAAGCTAACTATCAAGGGCGAGGTGCTGGAGAAGAAGAGTTCTGTCGAAGAAATATATCCATTTAATTTTGGTGATGGACTGAGAATGACCGATAGGTTTGTCAACTTTGGTGTTCTTTTCAAAGACCAGACGCGTACCAAGACCATTAAAATTTATAACTCTTCGTCTGCTAATATAACCATAAAAGTAGCCCAGAACAGGCTTCCGGTGTATGTTACAGCCCAAGTAAATCCACAGACAATTCCGCCACGGGGGACAGCTACACTAAGAGTTACTTTCGATGCTAACAAATGCAATGATTGGGATTTTGTCCGAGGACGTGTGCTTTTTGTAATAAATGGTAAACTCTATTATCGTAATTGGCTGGATGCCAGTGCGGTAATCCGCGAAAGATTTACAGAAGAGCAAAAGAAAAATCCGCCAATCATAACCTTCGACGAGGATCATTACGACTTTGGTACAATTAAGCAAGGCGATGTAATTACACACGAATTCAAGTTTAAGAACACAGGCAAAGGTCCTTTGCTGATTCGCAAGGTAACTACATCATGTGGCTGTACTACAACTTTTTACACACGAGATACAATAAAGCCAGGCCAGAGCGGAGTTCTTCGTGTAAAGTTCAATTCTACTGGTAAAATGGGTAAGCAGCAAAAGATAATCACCGTGGTTACTAATAGCCCAGACCCTGCAAGTAACCGAGTTTTCCTCAGAGTTACTGGCAATGTTGTGCCGCGTGGATAATGGTGTTCTTTGAAATTGCAGGAATATCCTGATTTTGTACTTGTATATATCCCTTGCAGATCTGAAAATCTGCAAGGGATTTTGATAATTATGAGTTAGTGCTAGTCTTGTTCTTTTTTCTTGGCCTTCAGTCCGAGAAAAAGATAAATTGCTGCAAATATAATTGCTGCCAGTCCGATTATTTGAGAGCGGTGCAGCACTAAGATTATGATTATGCCCAGTAATGCGAGGATTATGGCGTAGATGAAGTATCTTTTTGAGCGTTTCATGTTGATTTTTATTGATGTGTTGGTTATTTAGTCATCATCTTCTTCGAATATTTTTTCTTCTTTTTTGGTCTGAAGATATTTATAAACGTAACCCAGCCCAAAGGCTAATAGGACAATGCCAAATGAACTTGACTTCTTCCAAACCAGAATAAAAGCTAACCCAATGATTAATAATGTAATAGATGTAATGAGAAA
>JALWCU010000308.1 GCA_027015275.1 Bacteroidales bacterium
ATCAAATCATGGACTTGCTCGGCTGTCAGGTCTATGGGATTAGTGCTCATTGCCCCGTCATTAATAGCCTTGTGGACTACCTCTGGAATTTGCTCTTCCTTGAGCCCTGCCTGTGTTAATGTGATTGGCATGCCTGTCTGGTCATGCAGTTTTTGATTCATTGCGCGGACTATATCAATGGCTTTATTTGCCCGCTGCTCCTTTGGTGTGTTCAAATAAATATCCTCGCCAGCCAAAGGTAACAATAGCTTTGCATACAGATCTGCGAGCTTGTCAAGATTAAACTCCATCACATAAGGCAACAAAATAGCCATTGCCGTACCATGATGTACATGTGCCACTGCCCCCAGGGAATGTCCAATGGCATGAACAGCCCCAACCATTGAATTGGAAAAAGCAATACCAGCCATCAGCGAAGCATTAGCCATTGCCAAGCGAGCCTGCCTATCCCGTCCATTCTCTACTGCTTTGAACAAATAATCACGAATTAATTCTATTGCGCTCCAGGCATAAGCATCGCTTATTGGATTCTTCTGCAAGCAAGTATAAGCTTCGATAGCATGTGTGAGAGCATCCATGCCCGTAGCAGCCGTTAGCCGTGGTGGCAAACTCTCGGTCATACGCGGGTCGAGAATAGCCAATCGCGGGACAAGCTTGTATGAAACAAAGGGCAATTTAACACCATTTTCTGTGTCTGAAATAACTGCCACCAGCGTTGCTTCCGAACCAGTGCCACTGGTGGTGGGGATAACAACAAGTGGTCGCATGTCCACTGCTTCCAGTCTGTCCACACCCATTAGACGACGCAGGTCATCTTTCCCGTGGGAAATCAGGATGTTAACACCCTTGGCAGTATCAATGACCGAGCCCCCTCCTATTGCTATGAGACTATCACAATTGTTTTGGCGATAAATCTTCACAACCTGATTAACTACATCTATCGACGAATCAGAAGGCACACGGTCATAAATAACGGACAGGTCGAGTCCACTCCCTTTTTGAGCCTTGAGAAAAATATCCAGTAGTCCTGCTGCTACTATGCCTTGGTCTGTCAGAATAATAGGCTTTTTGACGCCCATCTGCTGCATTTCCCAACCCAGGGTTTCGAGAGCATCCTTGCCAGAATTTATCTTTACAGGTAAGAAAAATTCATAATACTCAGGTAGCATAACAAAATTTTTTCTTCTAAATTAACATAATTTTTAAAATAATCACACTGTATCCATAAAACTCTGTTCCACCTTGTTAAAAACAATTATCCCTAAAAAAAGGATAAACAGCACAACAGCAATTGCATACAAAATATACCATGACTGCAAGGTACCCACACCCAACAAGGCTTTTCTAAACCCTTCGACGACTGGCGTCATGGGATTTAGCACAACCCAGATACGCCATTTCTGCGGGACCTGTGAGAGCGGATAAACAATAGGCGTCCCATACATCCACAGCTGCATACCAAAATTCAACAAAAAGGCAAGATCTCTATATTTCGTTGTCATAGAAGAAATTACCAGTCCAAAGCCTAAGCCCATTAAACCAGCCACTGCCACATAAACAGGCAAAAGCAAAAGAGACCAAGAGATAGGCAACGACACACCCTTGGACCAAAAATAAATCCAGAAACCCAGAAGCAAAAGAAACTGTATGATAAACTGAAACAGATTGGATATAATCACAGAAATCGGAATAACTAAACGCGGAAAATAAACTTTGCCGAATAACCCAGCATTACTGGTAAAAGTATTAGAAGTGCTGACCAGACATTTATTGAAATAACCCCATATCACTGTGCCGCTGAGATAGAAAAGCATGTGCGGCATACCGTCAGTGGGAATCTTGGCAATGCGACCGAAAACTATTGTGAACATTATTGTCGTTAGCAATGGTTGAATAATATACCACAGGGGACCGAGAACCGTCTGCTTGTATCGAGCCACAAAATCTCGTCGTATCAGCAAATAAATCAAGTCCTTGTAATGCAAAATACCCCGCAAATCCAAGTCCAATAAATGTCGTTTGGGCCGTATGATTGTAGTCCACTCCTGCTGCTCTGTCATAAACTTTTATTTTTGACTCAGTGTCTCCAAAAGTAAGAAAAAATGAAGATAATTAGGACCTAATAGTTATCATTCATCAGGACCAAAAATGAAATAATTTTTATTAGAGATAACATTCAGGATTTTTTTCTTTAAAAATTTTCCTGTCTCCCCTAATTTTTCGCTTCTGCATTTCCCTATCTTTAAATATTCCTCACTAATATCAATACCGACGAACTTTCTGGTAAACAAATTTGCAGCGATTCCAGTAGTACAGCCGCCAGCAAAAGGGTCTAAAATTAAATCTCCTTGCTGTGTCGAAGCTAAAATTATTCTGGACAGCAAAGGCGCACAAACTAATACATTCATTTCGCAAATCATGCTTTCCAATTAAAGTATTAAGTATATTCAATTCTGTTTCAATACTTTCCACATTAGATAAGACTTTCGTCCAATCCACAAAATAATCCCAAGTTGTTATCTTTTCCTTAAAAGTCGAAACAATAAATTTAAAAAGTTCATCTTCTGTCTTATTTAACAGCAGGCTCAACTTGCTCATTTCTATAATTTGTTATTAAAAGTTCATTAATCGCACCTCTGCGGCTACCTTTGGAATTTATAAATCGCTTAGCCGATACGCGTTTTATATTAAAA
>JALWCU010000309.1 GCA_027015275.1 Bacteroidales bacterium
AAGACAAATTAGACCCATATTTGCAGGCACTCTATGATGCTCTGTATGACATGGTGCCAGTTCGCAAGTTGGAAATGCTTATGGCAGAGCGTGTTATACAAATAGCACCACTGGCTTATATGCGCGGGCGCACCCTGAGCAATGCCATTGTTATACTGGACGAAGCACAGAATGCCACAAAAGGACAGCTTAAGATGTTCCTGACACGTATGGGGGAAAACTCAAAGTTCATAGTAACAGGCGATATCACACAAATAGACTTGCCAGACAAGGCACAGTCAGGACTGAGCCATGCTTACAAACGTCTGAACAATGTTCAGGGCATTTCGTTCGTTATGTTTGACCAGCGCGATGTGGTGCGTCATCCATTAGTAAAAAAGATAATTGCATTATACGATGATCAAGACTGAGACTATTATTTTGTTTTTTTTCATTTTTGTTTCCAGCCTCAATGCTCAGGTAAACAGTGAGTTTGTTTTTGTCAAGGGAGGCCGGTTCTCGATGGGCTCTACTCAAGGTCAAGCCGATGAACAGCCTGTCCACAAAGTCAGAATATCTGATTTTTACGTCTCTCGCACAGAGGTAACAAACGCCCAGTATGTTAAATTTCTCAATGCCAAGGGAAACCAGAGGCAGGGAAATACTGAATGGATAGACCTGGGCGGGTCGTGGCGTAGCTACAAAAATCCGATTTATGAGCAGAATGGGAAATTTTTTGTACGCAAAGGTTACGAGAATTACCCTGTGTCATTCGTGAGCTGGTGGGGCGCCGAAGCTTATTGTGAATGGAAAGGCGGACGACTGCCTACAGAGGCTGAATGGGAGTATTTGGCTAAGAAGGCATTTCCAGACTCTTTGCCTCTGGACACATTACTGAAGGTCGCTGTTGTTAGGGAAAATTCGGGCTATATGCCTAATCCTGTGGCACAGAAAGAGCCTACTTGGCCCGGCATTTACGACCTATTCGGAAACATGACAGAATGGTGCTATGATTGGTATGACGCTGATTATTACAAGAGATCAAAGAGAAAAAATCCATTAGGACCAGAAAACGGACAAATGAAAGTAATTCGTGGAGGCTCATGGGAAACTTTAGCCAGATCTGTAAGAGTAACGAACCGTGCAGCTCTCGGACCAGATAATAACAATATCACAGTGGGCTTTCGAGTGGTGATACCCACTGCCAAGTGGACTAAATTCGTGTCAAATACCGCTGTTCAGTATGGACACAAGGATTTTAAAAAGTTATAATTTTACATCTTAGCCTTTGTATAAAACAGGAAAAAAAATATCTTTGCACGACAAAACGGGTAATGGGAATCGGGGCACGTGTGGTCCTGATTTGAGTAACCCACAAAAACAAAGACAAATGAAAAGTTTTGAGCTAAAGGCTTACAAGAGAGAAGAAATGGGCAAGTCTGCGGCACGTAAGCTACGCCGCGAAGGCAAAGTCCCATGCGTCATTTACGGAGATGGTAACGTAATTCACGCTTTTGTCTATGAGCGTGATCTAAAAGATTTGATTTACACACCAGAGGTCTTTCTTGTAAACATAGACTTGGAAGGCCAGAAGTTACAGGCTATTGTCAAAGACACACAGTTTCACCCTGTAACAGATCACATCTTGCATGTTGATTTTATGAAAGTTACAGAGAATAAGCCTGTTAGAGTGTACATGCCTATCAAGCTCGTTGGTTTTGCCAAGGGTGTACAAGCTGGTGGTCAGCTCTATCAGCTGATGCGTTATATCAAAGTCAAAGGCTTGGTTAAGGATATTCCAGACCATCTCGAGATTGATGTTACAGACATTAGTCTTGGCAAATCACTCAAAATTTCTGATTTACATTTTGACAATCTCGAAATTCTGGAGCCAGGAAGCGCAGTTGTTGCTTTGGTCAAGCTTACACGTGCAGCTCTCAGCCGTATTCAGGAAGAGTCAAAGCAAGAGAAGTAGCAATTTTTTCTGGCACAAAAAAAAGGACGCCCTTTTGGGCGTCCTTTTTTTGTTATCCCCGACAAAACATCAGAAAACACTTACCTTGATATAATGCTTTGGATTCCTAAGTATTTCGTCTAGAAGGTAATTTATTTTATAAGTAATAGAATCGAGCTTGTCGTAAAGTTCTTTTTGTGCATATAACTTGCCCAGCGTACCTTGTCCGTTTTGTATTTGTCTGATAATAACGTTTATAGCCGTAATCATAGAGTCAGTCTGCTCTATCGTACGTTTCAGATTTGCCTGGTTGATCTGCGTTACTGTTTGATTAGTTTGTGATAATATGCTATTTATTGTATCTTCCTGATTTTTAAGATCTCGCGTAAAGCTTTGCAAATTAGTGAGACTATTCTGAAACCGATAACCATGCAGAGTTGTGTCCAATACCACTAAACTATGTTCAAGATGGGCGAAACTACTGTGAAGCTGGTCAATAGTTTGGGGGTTTAATATGGCGTTTATACCAATTAGGACTTTATTGAGATTTACTACTGCCTGCTGGATTGGTTGGAGCTGCTGGAGAACGAGCTGTTCCATGGTTGGCTCTATTTGTGGGACAAGAGTATCGCCAGGCTTAGCCCATGAGTGTGAAGCATAATTGGGAATCAGACGTATGGCCTTTGTACCAAGCACATCTGTTGATATTATCTTTGCAACTGAGTGGCTCGGTATTTTTATCTTATTCTCGATCAGAAGCGTAATAATAATAAGGTCAGTGTCTGGTTTATAGAAACGGACTTTCTTTACCTGGCCTATTGTTTTGCCGCTCAGAAAAACTGGTGCTGTCTCGCTAAGTCCCTGAATATCCGGGTATATAACGTAAAAATAGCGGTCTTTTTTCAGGGGGTTGTTACCCTTGAGAAAAGAATACCCCATTATAACAATGATAATTGTGATGATCGTTGTTATGCCAATGAGTATTAATTTTTTCTCCAAACGTGTCATTTCTCTACTTCTGCTTTATACTGTTTGAATGCACGATAAATAGCTGAGGCAATTATATCCTGCCCATATTTGGACATCAAGTACCTTTCCTCAATAGGATTGCTAATATACCCTACCTCTATCAGAACACTGGGCATTGTAGTGCGCCAGAGAACAAGGAATCCTGCTTGATGTACACCACGATCAATTCGCCTTGCCCGCTCTCGGAACTGGTCCTGTACCAATGAAGCAAACTTCAGGCTCAGGTCTAAATATGCATTCTGATAAAGGCTAAAAATAATGTATGCTTCGGGAGAATTTATATCAAAATTCTGGTAATTTGCTCTATAGTTTTTCTCATAAAGAATAGCTTTGTTTTCTTGCATAGCAACTTGCAGATTCTCTTCATCTTTGTGCAGTCCCATGACATAAGTGGCAGCCCCCTGTACCTTGTGATTTGGCGAAGAATTGGCATGAATGGAAATAAAAAGGTCAGCATGATTCTTGTTCGCTATCTCGGCTCTTTTGTACAGAGGTATAAACACATCTGTCGTTCTTGTGTAAATCACCTTAACATCTGGACAACAACGCTTTATATAATATCCTACTTTCAATGCAATTGCCAGCGTAATATCCTTTTCCTTTGCATGACGGCCCAGTGCGCCAGGGTCTTTACCACCATGTCCAGGATCGATTACAACGGTTTTTATACGATAACCCTGCTGCCCCACAGCCCCCAATGGAATAGCAAGAATTGAAAATAGAATAAAAAAAATTCTTATTTTTAGATTCGCTTTCATAGCTTATTATGAGCTAATTCTTGGTTCAAAGATAGTGTATTTAATCACTTATTCATGAAAAATAAACGGAAAATGGACTTAATTCATTTTAAATATTGGTTTGACTGCCTAAAAGACTCAAATTTTCTATTCATAGCCGGCCCCTGTTCGGCAGAGTCAGAGGAACAGGTATTGCAAACAGCTAAAGCCCTGAATAATATTCCACTGGTAAAAGTATTTCGTGCCGGTGTGTGGAAGCCACGTACTAGTCCCAATTCCTTCGAAGGTCGCGGGCAAGAAGCTCTCGAGTGGCTAAAACTTGTCAAAGAACAAACAGACCTTCTCACTGCCACAGAGGTAGCTAATGCCAAACATGTGGAACAGGTACTCAGAAGTGAGGCAATAGACATTGTCTGGATAGGCGCCAGAACAACAGGCAATCCCTTTTCTGTTCAGGAAATTGCACAGGCCCTGAGAGGAACAGATATCCCGGTTTTGATAAAAAATCCTGTTTTCCCTGACCTTCGGCTGTGGCTCGGTGCTTTTGAACGTTTTTATAAAGTAGGTCTTAGAAAACTCGCTGCTATTCATCGAGGCTTTTACCCCATGGTTAAGCAAAAACTCAGAAACATACCAAAATGGGAAGTACCTATAGAGCTGAAAACAGAATATCCACAGATACCAATTATCGGAGACCCCAGTCATATAGCCGGCCTTACCGACTATGTAGGCGAAATTGCACAAAAATATCTGGATTTTAATTTCGACGGGCTTATGATAGAAGTACACACACAGCCGAGTAAAGCCATGTCTGACGCCAGACAACAGCTCACACCTGACCAGTTCACTCAGCTTCTCGATAAACTCAAGTTCCGTAAACCAGACTTTGACGAGGACTTTGTCGATAAATTGGCTAAATACCGCATGCAAATAGATTCTATTGATTATCAAATTATTGAACTTCTGGGGCAAAGAATGGATATTGTAAAAAAAATAGGAGCTTATAAAAATGCTCATGACATAAGTATCTTTCAATTAGATAGATGGAAAGAAATAGTTATTTCCCGGATAAAAATGGGATTAAGTCTTGGGCTTGATAAAGATTTTATTCGTAACTTTATACAATTAATTCACAAAGAATCCATAAACCAACAAATCAAAATAAGGAAAAATGGCACAAAAAGGAAAAAAACAAACTAAGAAAAAAAGTATCTGGTACACACTGCTGGTGATACTGATTATCATTGCTTCTTATTATCTCAAATCTACCAAAACCAAGACACCCAAGCATTACAAACAGACCTTCACAAATGAATATGTTGGCAAAAATGATACAACTCGACTGATTGTCATGTTCTACAATATGGAAAATTTCTTCGATACAATCGACGATCCCAAAAATCGGTACGACAATGAATACGTGCCCACTGGCAAAAAACACTGGGACACAAAGCGCTATATGACAAAGATAAAACATCTTGGGCAGGTTTTTGCAAACGTTGATCCCAAGGAACTGCCAGACCTAATCGGCGTTTGCGAAGTAGAGAACCGCCGGGTTTTAGATGACCTGGTCAAGAATACAGCTCTCAAAGGCTATAAAATAGTACATTACGAAAGCAAGGACATGAGGGGTATTGACCTGGGACTGCTATACGACCCAACAGAATTTAAAGTACTGGAAAGCAAAAAGATAGACATATACTACAAACCCAATCATCCTGCACGCACTCGCGAAATTATTTATATCAAAGGACAGACACGTAATGGTCAAATTCTGCATATTTTTCTCAATCATTGGAAATCTCGTGTAGCACGCCGCGCAGGCGAGCAAAGCGAATACAAGCGAGTACTTGCAGCCAAATCTTTAAAAAAAGCTGTAAAAGCAGTCCTGGCAAAAAATCCAGATGCTGACATCATAATCATGGGGGACTTTAACGATGAGCCAACAAACAAGAGCATTGCCCAGGCACTGGGTGCAAAAGCCAAACCAAACAAAGTTACTGACCTATACGACGTTATGATTCCGCTGGACAAAAAAGACAAGGGTACGTATTTTCACGAGCACAAATGGCTAATGTTCGACAACATTATCCTTTCTGGCGGTTTTGTCCTGGACCACAGCAAGATCGTTCCTGAAGGCAGCGGACATGTACTTGCAAAACCTTTTATGCTCAAAGAAAACCGCAAGCACGAAGCATATCCCTTGCGTACATTTGATGGTTCACGTTATCTTGGTGGTTATAGCGACCACTTACCTGTGTATGAAATTTTCGATGTAAAATACTAATCACTAAAACTATGGGCGGCACGGTTGAATAAATATTTTCAGCACTGCCGCCCATACTGTGTTGTAAAAAATTTTTACCCTGCTAAAATTCTGCTAACTTTGTTGACCAGGCTAAAGTATAGAGATATGACATTTGATATAATTCTGGTACTGATAACATTGATTTTTATTCTCATTTCGCTCTGGTTTGATCTTCTTGGGCCTGGTTTTACCTTTTTAATTGCAGTAACGATTTTAGTCTTATTTGGTGTGATTACACCTGCTGAGATGCTCAGTGGAGTAGCAAACGAATATGTTGCTGTTGTTCTGGTGCTGTTATTACTTGGTAGTATTTTTGAAGAAACACACTTGCTCAATGCTATCTTTGATTGGGCTTTCCGTGGTGTGCATACGGCACGTGGATTTTTGTTCCGCATGATGATTTTCATTTCGCCTTTGTCTGCATTCATGAATAACACGCCAATCGTAGCAATCATGATTCCTTATATCAAAGACTGGAGTCGCCGACATAAGGTTAGCGTATCAAAACTCATGATTCCATTGTCTTATGCTGCTATCTTGGGAGGTACTGCAACATTAATAGGCACTGGAACAAACATGATTGTCAACGGCATGATAGCCGACCAGAAGGTTTTCCCAAATTTCAAGCCGCTCAATATTTTCGACTTCACACCCGTAGGCGGTACAATGATTATTATTGGCATTATATTTATCCTGACAGTGGGATATTACTTGCTTCCATCAAAGAGCAAGGAAAAAGAAATAGAAAAACATACAAACTATGTTAGAGATTATTTCATTGAAGCACAAGTAACTGAGACTTCGGCATTTGTAGGTAAGCGCTTTAATGAGATTAACGAAAAATTAGACGGACTATTTCTAAATCAGATAATTCGCAAAGATGATATTTATTCCTCTGACGTGAACAACATTGTTTTGCAGGAGAATGATATTTTACTACTGGAAGGCACTTCGCAGTCGATTTCAGACCTTCTTAGCGGTTCTCACGAATTGCGTTTCCCCAGTGTGGGTATGTTTATGCAAAAGCACAATGTCAATGTAGTAGAGATTGTTGTTTCTAATAATTCATGGCTAATCAATCGTAGAATAGAAGATATAAATTTTAGAGCTTTGTATGATGCCACAGCAATAGCTATCCATAGAAACGGCGAAAAAATTAAGGGCAAAATCTCAGACATTAAGATAAAACCAGGAGATGCAATTCTTCTACTAGTAGGCGACAAATTCTGGGCATTGACCATGGATGTTAGAGATTTTTATGTTATTTCAAAGGTCAAAGAATTTACAAAATTGCCTTTATACAAATATTTAATACTCGGCGGCGGCACAGTGCTGGTTATTGCCCTTGGCGCTCTGAAAATCGTGAGCTTATTTGTTGGTGTAGTGGCATTGCTTATTATCCTTACTTTGTTCAAAATTACAACACCCAAGAGACTTGGCGAAAAAATAGACTATGACCTTGGTTTTCTTCTGGTTATGGCACTGGCTTACGGCTATGCAATGATGAAAACAGGTGCTGCTACAATCATGGCAGACTTTATTATTGATATGTTCAAGCCTTTGGGAGTTTATGGACTCCTGACAGGGATTTTTATAATTACGAATATCATAGGTAGTTTCATAACCAACAAAGCTGCTGTTGCAATACTCTTTCCTATTGTGCTGACAGTGGCAAAGGAGTCAGCTATACCACCTGTGGTTACTGTGCTGACAATGACTTATGGTGCTACTGCAAGCTTTATGACACCTATTGGTTATCAGACCAATACAATGGTTTACGGCGCTGGCGGCTATCGCTTTCGAGATTTCATTCGCATTGGTCTGCCTCTGACAGTTATTTATGGATTTGTAGCAATTGTTATTCTCAGCTATATTTACATGTAAACTTATGCTCATGAAATACTTTCTGTATTTACTTTTTGTCTTGGGACTGATAAGTCCTAAGCATTTAATCAAGCAGGGAGATTTACTTTTTCAGCAGCTACAGTGTGGCCCAATGTGTGAGGCAATCGAAGATGCCACCGACGGATATAATCACTACAGAATTTCGCACGTGGGTATTGTGGTAGATTCAGCTGGAAAACCCTATGTATTAGAAGCTTATGGGCATGTACGTCTGACACCTATCGACGGTTTTCTCTATAGAAGCCTGGACAGTCGTGGCAGACCCAGAGTCATAGTGGAGCGCCTTCGCAGACCATACAGGAACCTAATTCCTAAGGCTATTAAATATGGCAAAACTCTCGTTGGCAAGCCTTATGATACTGTTTTTTCGCTTACAAATGATGCTTATTATTGCAGCGAACTGATTTACTACATGTTCCGCTATTCTTATGGGAAAGATTTTTTCCCCGTCTATC
>JALWCU010000310.1 GCA_027015275.1 Bacteroidales bacterium
TCAGTCAGTCAAACGATTGCATTGTAAAGTATTACAATGTATTATACACAAAAATAGCCCCTGCTTATCTATATTAGCAGGGGCTAAGTCAAAATCAGTAATAATGTCTGGGATTAGCACTATTTCAGACCTATTGCAGAGAGTTTGGTTTTTATAAACTTGTAAACTTCGTTGTTATTCAATTCATTGTTACTTAGTATCTTATAGTCTTGGTAAGCATCGAAATAAAGCCTGAGTCCCAGCAATGCAAGGATTCTAAGTGCACGAAATTCTGTATTATCAGTATCAACCGAAACCAATATGTTGCTCAGAACCAGGGCATCATCCCAATTTTGTTTATCAAGAGATTCTTGTTGCTGTTCGATAATCTTGTCTATCACGGCTCGGTATTCGTAGGCCATATTGTTTCCCTTTAGATAAGAAAGCCATTGTAATACAGCCATATAATCCATATTTGCGATTTTGTCAGAGAGTTGTTTGGTCGGGAGGCTGAGAATTTGCGGATTGGGTATAAAGTCCTCTACTTCACTGACGAGATTTTGAACAATGTTATAAGCTTGCCTGTGGACTTCTTTGCTCTCCTCGTCCATTTCCGTGGATTCTATGTCCTGGGCAAGGAATTTTTTTAGGCTCTCGAGGTTGAGCATGCCAAAATCATACTGAAGCTCAAATATTTTCATGTTCTGCAAGTCCAGCCCGGCAAATCTGAGTAAAGTGTTTATTATTTTTATGGAATAGAGCATGTCATCCTCTGTGTCTTCCTGCTCCTGGCTGCTCATCATGTCCAATATTTGCCATAGATATTCATGTGCACCTGTAACTAATTTATCTTCTTCCTCGCTCAATTCGTCTTTGTCGCCAATACCAATGAGAACCTGTGCTATGTATTCTATTTTGTCGTTTCTCAGCAGAGAAATAAAATAATCAATGGCTTGGCTGACTATCTGTTCTCTGCTTAGAAAATCATCTATTATTTCGTAAATAAAGTAATGAAAGTCATTATCCAGGTTAAGATAAATTTGTACCAAATCTTTTTTTGGCTCATAAACGACCTTGCCTTGTTCAACATCGTCTGTT
Source organism: Bacteroidales bacterium (assembly GCA_027015275.1). Lineage (GTDB taxonomy): Bacteria > Bacteroidota > Bacteroidia > Bacteroidales > S143-33 > S143-33. The sequence goes on from JALWCU010000310.1 coordinate 1,078, forward strand.
ATTAGCTCAAGGTTAAACTCTGTGTCAATGTCAAACAAGAATTGGGATATTTGACGATAATAATCTTCATATTGGTCTATTGCCTGACTATCATTTGTAAGTATTTGATTTAGATAATCTACTAAGGCTTTAACTTTGTCCATGGATCGAAAATTTGTTTTGTTTTATTAAATATAAAAAATTTACAGGACAAATATAAAGCTATTGGCCATGATTTAACTTATTTCTTTGTCGTTAATAATTCACAAAATCTGCTTTGGACAAAAAGTTTTTAACTTTGCATGAACAAAAGATAAGTTATGAAATTTGCAGATATTATTTTACCAATAGCATCTCCCAAACTCTATACGTATGCTGTTCCGCAGCGCATTGAAGCCTCGTTGCAAGTAGGACAAAGGGTTATCGTACAGGTCAGGAGGAAGTTATATACGGGAATAGTAGAAAAGATTCATAGCCATGAACCAGAATATGAGATCAAGCCGATTCAAGATATTCTCGACTTCGAGCCATTTATTTCGTCAAGGCATCTGGAGTTCTGGCACTGGATAGCAGATTATTATATGTGCACCATAGGTGAAGTATATACCGCTGCCTTGCCACCATCACTGAGACTGGAGGGTAAACAAAATCTGTATCTCACGACTAATGACCTGAAAGGAATACTTCTGACCCCAGATGAGCAAGAGATAGTAAAACTGTTGAAAAAAAAGAGTTATACTCTCACGGAGCTGGGGAAAAAAATACATAAGAAGAATTTTCTAAGCTCTGTAAAAAATCTTGTTGAAAAAGGGCTCATCCACAGTAGCCAACAAGTAGAAAACCCTTACAAGCCCAGGCTCGAAAAGTTCATAAAACTAAGTCCAGAGATAAATTCCACGCAGCGCCTGGAAGAGATAGTCAAAACACTGGGTAGAGCAAAAAAACAGCTGGAAATAATACTGGCATATATTTCCCTTTCACACTTTAATTTTACTACCCAGGCAAAGGAAGTAAGGCAAAAAGAAATTTTGAAGAAAGTCGATTCGCCTTCTGCTCTAAAAGTCTTGATAGATAAAGGAATACTTCAGGTATATGAGAAGCCAGTCCTGCGCCTTACAGGTAAGGAGATTTCCCGACAAATAAATCCTTTGACACAGGCACAGCGAACGGCTTATGAACAGATAAAACAGTATTTTACAGACAAAGACGTTGTGCTTCTTCATGGCGTAACATCTAGTGGTAAAACCGAGATTTATATCCACCTGATCAAGGAGCAGATCGACAAGGGCAAGCAAGTTTTGTATCTTTTGCCCGAAATAGCCATAACATCGCAGATTGTGGTACGTTTACAAGCTGTTTTTGGGGCGCAAGTGGGTTTTTATCACTCACGACTCAGTGATAATGAAAGGGCAGAGGTATGGCAAAGGCTCAATCAGAAGTTAGCTGGCAAAGAGCCATATAAAATAATCATTGGCGTCAGATCTGCTATTTTCCTTCCATTCAAGGAGCTGGGACTTGTAATCATAGACGAGGAACATGAAAACACATATAAGCAATTTGATCCGGCTCCGAGGTATAATGCGCGGGATGCTGCGATAATGCTCGCCCGTATCTCTGGGGCGAAAGTATTATTAGGTACGGCTACGCCTTCATTAGAAAGCTACCAGAATGCACGCAGTGGGAAATATGGACTTGTAGAGCTGACAAGGCGCTTTGCCCAGATAGAGTTGCCGCAAATAATACTGGCAGATACGCGTCTGGCTCAGAAAAAGAAGCAGATGCGAGGTATTTTCCACCCGTTGCTTTTGCAGAGAATAGATCAGAGTTTGCAGGATAATAAGCAAGTAATTTTGTTTCGCAATCGTCGGGGCTTTGCGCCTTATATCGAATGTCAAGATTGTGGCTGGATACCCAAGTGCCAAAATTGTGATGTAAGCCTGACTTACCACAAAGATACCAATAAGCTGGTCTGCCATTACTGCGGCTATACAATCGAGGCGCCCCGTCGCTGCCCCAAATGTGGCAGCTTTCGTCTTCAGCTCAAGAGCTTTGGCACTGAGCGAGTGGAAGACGATCTGAAAGTACTCTTCCCCGGGGCGCGCTTGCAACGCCTGGATCTGGATACTACACGTGGCAAATACGCTCATAGTCGTATTATTGAGCAATTTGAGAATCACGAAATTGATATTCTAGTAGGCACGCAGATGGTTACAAAAGGGCTTGATTTTCAGAATGTAAATCTTGTGGGCATACTTAATGCCGATAGTCTGATTAATTATCCAGATTTCCGTGCGATTGAAAGGGCATTTCAATTAATGGTGCAGGTTAGTGGTAGGGCTGGACGCAAAGGCTCACAGGGCCAGGTTATTATCCAGACATCGCATCCAGATCATCCTGTGTTTCATTACATTGTAGAGAATGACTACCATGGCATGTTTAAATGGCTCGACGAAGAGAGACGGTCATTTTTTTATCCTCCATATTCGCGCTTGATTAAAATTACAATCAGGCATAAGGACGAAGCTCTTGTCGATACTTTTGCGACGCTATTGGCTGCTGAGTTGAGAAAATTCCTTGCACACCGTGTGCTCGGGCCACAATATCCACCCGTAAAAAAAGTGCAAAATTGGTATCGTAAAGAGATATTGATAAAGCTCGAACCCAATGCTCGGCTTGCACGTATAAAAAGCTTAATCATAGAAAAAAGCAACCATCTGAGACAAATGCAGGATTTTTATAAGCTGCATGTAATATTTGACGTTGATCCAATGTAATACTTTCTGATTTGAAAACACTATGGCTCAAAATATTTACCTTTATAGTTTTCCTCTTGGGCAGTAGCAGCTGTGCTGTGCTTCCTCGTTTTCCACGGATAATGAGTATTGATACATTAAAAATTGAGAAGACTACGCCTACGCATTTGATAGCAGATGTAACTTCGCATATTTTTAATCCGAATTTTTTTGGATTTCGTGTGCAAGAGCTTCAGTATCATGCTTATGTAGGGACAAAATATCTGGGGAAAGGGGAAATTTTTGGTCCTGTGCATGTCCCAGCTCATGACAGTGTGCGACTGCCTGATGAGCCTGTTGTCTTCAATTATAGGAATCTTGACAAAATACTTAATCAGCATAATGAACTGGATTCATTACCTGTTACATTTTTTATAAAGGCGCATTTAGATATATCTCCTTTAGTGCCAGTGTATTATGTGAAGACTCTGTGGTTAAGACCTGAGGACTTTCTTCGTGCCAGTATAAATACACACAACATTGAGCGATTATTGGAAATAAGCTCTGTAAGGATACAAGCTGTGGATTTCATGACGAGTCGTCTGAGTGTAGTGCTTACTTTGAAAAATGATTTTCCGTTAGCTTACAATATTGATTCGGTTAGGCTTAAAATAACAGATAAGTACAATAATAATCTTGGGAAAGTTTTTATTGGTCAGGTGCATGTTGGGAAATTTTCTCATGTGGACCTGGCTTTTTCCGTTTCACTGGACAATCTGAACATGGCCATAAGCCTACTGGGCCAGTCAATAGAAGAAGATATTTGTTTTTATGCGCGCGGACAAATATACTTAACTCTTAGGTATGAGCATTTCAGCTTGCCAGTTAACGAATGTTTGGGTGTAAAAATTCAGTGGCTGGATTGAGCCAGTCATTACTATTTAGTCAGAAATTGGCCAGGATTTGGGCTATATGAATGGTCTTTATAGGCAGGCCTTGTTTTTTGATATAACCGCCAATATTGAGAAAACATGATGCTTCGGTCGAAACAATATATTCTGCACCGGTCTTGAGAGCACTTTCTACTTTTTGTTGCACCATTGCCACGGATATTGGTTTAAATTTGGCTGCGAAAGTACCACCGAACCCGCAGCATTGCTCAGCCAGCTCCATTTCCACGAGTTCGAGTCCTTTGACATTAGAGAGAAGACGGCGTGGCTCTTGTTTTATACCATATTCACGCAAGGCTGTACAGGCATCGTGATAAGTAACTTTGGCTTTAAACTCTGCTCCCAAGTCTGTGATTTCAAGATGATTAACCAGAAAGTCTGTAAGTTCAAAAATCCTTGCTTTTAGGTCTGATACACGTTCTTGGAAGTCTTTGTTATCAGATAGTTTGTGATAGTTGCGGCGGACAAAACCAGTGCAAGAGGCAGAAGGTGCAACCACTGGCAGACCATTGTCAAAGACATCGAGAAAATGTTCTGCTGCTTTGAGTGTCTCCTGCCAATAGCCGGAGTTGAAAGCAGGTTGTCCACAACAGGTTTGCCGTGGATCGTATATTATTTCAATGCCTAATTTGTCTAAGATTTTTACGGTTGCTTGTGCTACCTCTGGATAAAACTGATCAATGAAACAGGGAACGAATAAGTTTACTTTCATAGCTGGTCAAACTCATATTTTGCTGCAATATTGGAAAAATAATTAAACAAAAAAAGTTTCCCCTTGTCAAAAATTATGAGAAAATAAAAGCAAGCAAGCCTATTAAAGCTAGGGTGAGAACTCCCACGTTAATTTCATTCCAACGACGCTGAATAATAAGCACAAGTAAATACATCACAAATCCTGCTGACAGACCAAGTGTAATAGAATATGTCAGAGGCATAAGGAGTACAGTCAGAAAAGAAGCTATCAGCACGGCAGGATCTTTGAAATTAATTTTGCCAAGCTCGCTAAACATAAGTACACCTACCATGACGAGTATTGGATTGACAGCATTAGCAGGTATAGCCCTAAAGATAGGCAAGAAAAATATTGGCAAAAGGAATAGCAGTCCCGTAACAATGGCTGTCAGTCCTGTACGTCCACCTTCCTCGACACCTGCTGCACTCTCGATGAATGATGTTGTTGTGGAAGTACCTATCAGCGAGCCGACTACAGTAGCCACAGCATCTGCTTCGAGGGTACGTTGTAGTTCCCGTGAATCGTCCTTGAATAATCCGGCACGCAGACCAACGCCAGCCAGAGTTCCCACAGAGTCGAACATATCAGTGATTAAAAAAGTCAGTATCACAGGTAAGAGACTTAGTTTTAGAGCTGATACTATGTTAAGCTTGAATGTGATTGGTGCCAAAGATGCAGGGCGGGATACTAAGGCTTCGGGTACATGAGCTAGTCCAGTAACCCAGGCAATGATGGATGTTACGAGAATTGAAATAATAAATGCGCCTTTCACACGCCATACATAAAGTATCACGGCTATTATAAAGCCTCCGATACCGAGCAAAACATTAGGGTCAGAAAGGTGTCCCAGGCTCACTAGTGTGTCATTGTTTGCCACGACAAAGCCCATACCCTTGAGACCAATAAAAGCAATAAATGCACCTATGCCGGCGCTTATTGCCCTACGCAGGTCCACTGGGACACTCTGTAATACCCAAACACGAAATTTTGTCAAAGACAAGAGCAAAAACACTGCGCCTGAAATAAATACAATGCCGAGGCCTGTTTGCCATGATATACCCATTCCTTTGACCAAACCAAATGTAAAATAAGCATTAAGCCCCATGCCCACACTCATAGCTATTGGTGTATTGGCCCACAGTCCGTTGAATACTGTAGCTATTAGAGTTACCAATGCTGTAGCAGTGATTAGTGTGTCATAAGACATGCCAGCCTGCGACATGATATAGGCATTTACAGGTACTATATATACCATGGCCAGGAAAGTAGTGAGCCCTGCACGTATTTCCCTGCCTTTATTTACGCCAGTGAGAGATAAGAACACAAGTCAATTTTTGGGGAAAATTATACAGTGATATAAATTTTGTCTGATTAATAGTAGGCTCTGCTCACAAGTGGGCTTTTTTGTCCTTCCAGGCTGATGATATTGTCAAGGAAGAGCTTTGGGGTAATGAGATTGACTCTGTACTACTGATTTTCTCTTTCTACTTCCACCATCTGGAATGCTTCTATCACGTCGTCTTTCTTAATATCATTAAAGTTTTTGATGCTAAGTCCACATTCCTGTGGTGCTTTAATCTCCTGTACATCTTCCTGGTAACGCTTCAAAGATTCTATTTCGCCTTCAAATACTACTACGCCATTACGTACTACACGCACTTGTGCATCATTAGTAATTTTACCTTGCTCTACAATGCAACCTGCAATTGTGCCAACGCCTTTTATCTTGAAAGTCTTAAGCACTTTTGCCGATCCCAAGAAATTTTCCTTGAAAATTGGTTTGAGCATGCCTTTTATTGCATCTTTAATATCGTCAATAGCTTGATAAATAACGGAATAAGTACGTATTTCGACCTTTTTCTGCTCTGCTGCTTTACGTGCTTGTACAGAAGGTCGTACCTGAAATCCAATGATAATTGCATTTGACACTTGAGCGAGCATAACATCGCTTTCGGAAATTTCACCTGTAGCTTTGCGGATAATATTAACTTTGACTTCGTCGGTAGAAAGTTTTTCGAGCTGTTCGGCCAATGCGTCGGCAGTACCTTGCACGTCTGCGCGTATAAGTACGTTGATTTCGTTGAATTCACCGACTTGCAAACGGCGGCTAATTTCCTCGAGGGTGAGGATACTACGTGAACGACGTTCGATAACGCGTTTTATCTGAGCGCGTTGATTTGCCTTGATTTTAGCTTCTTTTTCGCTGGACATTACCATTATTGGCTCGCCAGGCTCTGGTGCGCCGTCCAGACCGAGAATTTGTGCAGGCATAGAGGGCCCCGCTTCTTTGATAGGTTTCATACGTTCATTGAACATAGCACGTACGCGTCCATAGTTAGAGCCTGCTAATATAATGTCTCCTTTGTGAAGTGTGCCTGTACGGATAAGTATATTTGCCACAGGCCCACGACCTTTTTCGACAGATGCTTCGAGTACTGTTCCTACTGCTGGTCTGTTTGGATTAGCCTTGAGATTAAGGTCTTCGGCAACTAATAATAAAGTTTCCAGTAGTTCGTCAATATTTTTACCGGTTTTTGCAGAAATTTCGACATCAAAATAATCGCCACCCCATGAGCTTACCAGATAGCCACGTTCTGCCAGTTCACGCCGTACTCTCTCTGGGTCAGCAGTTTCTTTGTCCATCTTGTTAATGGCAAAGATTATAGGCACACCGGCAGCCTTGGCATGGTCGAGGGCTTCTTCTGTCTGGGGGCGTACGCCGTCGTCGGCAGCTACCACGATAATAGCAATGTCTGTAATTTTTGCACCACGGGCACGCATAGCTGTGAATGCTTCATGACCCGGAGTATCAATAAATGTAATGCTGCCTCTGTCTTCTATCTCAATATTGTAAGCACCGAT
>JALWCU010000311.1 GCA_027015275.1 Bacteroidales bacterium
ACTTCATGGCCCTTGTTCAAGAGCTCTACTGCTGTGTGTGAGCCAATGTAACCAGTAGCTCCTGTAAGAAGAATTTTTCCCATATTATAGATTTGCTATTTTTTCTAGTTTTTTCATATCAAGTATTTTGATTTTTTTACCCTTTAGATCAATAAGCTTATCTTTTTTGAATTCAGACAAAAGGCGTATAACCGACTCTGTTGCTGTACCGACGATACTGGCAATTTCTTCGCGTGTAAGGCTAACGTTGATAAAGCCTTGATTGTCAGTATTAAAGTATTCGATAAGTAGGAGGATAGTTTCTGCAAGTCGTTCACGTACAGATTTTTGTGCTAATTTGAGGATAAATTTGTTTGACTCGTCCAGCTCTTTGCAAGAAAGTTTTATCAGAGCCATGGAAAAGTTGGTGTTTGTTTTGGCTAAGTTAATGAATACTTGAGCTGGGATATGGCAAAGTACTACATCTTCAAGTGCTTGTGCGGTTGTGCAGGCTACCTCATCACTGAGAATAGAACGGAAAGCTATTAGGTCGCCTGGTTTAGCAAAACGGATAATTTGTTTTTTCCCTTCTGAACCGGTCTTATATAATTTAATTTTTCCTTTGTAAACACAGTAAACACCACGGAGACGGTGTCCTTCGTGATAGATTATATCACCTTTTTTGTAGAGTTTGCAAGCTTTATCAAGGAATAGATTTTCTGCTTCGTATCGGCTAAGATGCTTGAATGCAGAGTATTCTTTGACAACGCAATTATAACAAATTGGTTCACTGAATTTCTTATCCATCTGATTTTTTTTACTGATTAAAAACAATATATTTGCACACAAAAGTAATAAAATCTTAAATATAATTAATCTATGAAGGATGAAAGAGTATCTGTATCGTTAATCGACGGATTGGCTTTTCGTGGTACGGTTAACGGTTTTGAGATAATAGTTGATGCAGAGGAAGAAGTGGGCGGAAAAGACCGTGGCCCACGTCCCAAGCCATTGATGAAGCTTTCTGTTGCTGGCTGTACAGCTATGGATGTTATTTCTATTTTATACAAAATGCGAGTTGAAGTAGAGGAGTTTAATGTACATGTAGACGGAGAGCTTACAGAGCAGCATCCTAAGCATTATAACAAGATGCATCTGATTTATGAGTTTAAAGGTAAGAGTCTTCCTTATGATAAGGTAGAAAAGGCAGTGAAGCTGTCGCAAGACCGTTATTGTGGCGTCAGTTTCTTGTACAAAAAAGTTATGGAGCTGACTTATGAGATTGTCATACACGATACAGAGACAGGAGAGACTACTTCACATTTTTATGAAGGATAAATTAAAAAAAAGCGCCCTACAGGGCGCTTTTTTTAGAAGTTCAAATGAAGCCCGACTGAAACAGGATATAGCACAGGGTTTTGTGTACTTCTGAAAATCGGGCTAAGATTATAGTTTGCATAAAGTTGTATCTGGTCGATACCTATTCTGGCAGTAAGCCCATATTGATAAGGCATAATCATTTTTGCAATATCCTCTTTTGATTTAATTCTATTTCCAGACAGGTTATAGATGAATTTTAGTTTTGAATAAATATTCAGTCCAGCGAATCCTCCAAAGTTAACATAAAACCTATTGCTCGAGCCGAATGGGAATTGTAGTTCCACGAGTAGAGGTACATTTATATACAAAGTCTTGAGTGATATTTGTTTAAGTGTACTACCGTCAGCTTGTGATATAGGATAAAGTGAGTCAGTGTTTAGTACATAAGAAGATGAGTAAGTAGGAAATGTTTCGTATTTGTAATTATTCCACTGAAGGCCAAGTCCTGATACCAATCCAAAGAAATTAAATATTTTGACATTACCTTCTAAGAGATTGAGATTGAATTCGAAGCTTTTGTTAAGGTCTGGCGCAAGTGTTGTATTGTTAGAATTATCAACTAATTGTTTACTGGGTGTCAAGAAAGAATTTGGTCCAAATTCTAACCCTGCCCAGTGTCCTTTGAATTTTCTGTGATGTCGCCTTGTTTTTACAGTATTTTCTTGTTTTTCGTCAGGTTGTGGGCTTGTTTCCTTCTGCTGTTCTTTATCCATTTCGTCTAATTGTTTCTCAATGTCAGACACACCTTTTTCGAGAGCAGCAATCATCTTTTGGTAATTGGCTTCTTGTTTTTTTAGTTCCTCGAGTTTCTCAGAAAGCAGAGTATTTGAAGAATCTTTGGAGTTGTCCAGAACACTGGTCAAGCTATCAATGACCTTTTCGATGCTATCTATTTTATCCTCATATTGGTTGATTTTGTCTTCAAAAGTTTTTTTACCAAATTCCAGGTCTGATTGATCACTCTTCTTACTTTTGGAAACAATAATTATTGTTTTGTTGCCACTATAAACTTTAATAGTGTCGCGCGTTGGGTTCTCTGCATACGTAATAGCTGAGCCAACAAATAAAATAGCTATTAAAAATATCAACTTTTTCATTTTTTCATGGTTTATTTGTTTGCCCTTATGACGCATATTGCTCTAAAAAAGTTACTCGCTGAGTGAAAAATCTTTGTTAAAATTAATAATGCGTCCGTTCATATCTACGCCCTGTATGTTTACGCGAATGTGTCTAATGCCGTGGGGAATGTGGAACCTTGAGCTGCCCAGTCCAGAGCGTATAAGTAGTTGGGAATTCCAGAAATATGTAGCATAAGGAATTGTCAAGAGTAGAGAATCAGGTAAAGCGACAAATTTGCGAGGTGTGTATATGCCTGGTTGTATTTCCTGGGCATAGCCTCTTTTGATAAAATGTCCTTTTTTGGTGTAAACCGCTATTACACCATTTGCTCCTTGTGCGCCATAGATAACGCTGTATGCTGGGTTTTTTATTATTTCTATGCGCTCGATGTCTTCCAGGTTAAGATTCTCGATGGTTGATTTATCCACTGGAACATCATCGAGGAGATATAGCGGTTCTGTGTTTTGAGTAATGGATTTTGGTCCACGGAAATAAACCTGGTCTCCCATGTCGTAATATCCAGGTACACGCCCCTTAAGAAGCTCAAAGATATTGGTATAACCGTTGTAGTTAACGTCTTTCATGTAAATTACTTGGTCCACGCCATTATGCAGTGTACCCGGCTCTCTTTGCCATTGTTGATATTGGGGCGTCTGGAGCTGGAAAATGTTCAGCCGTTGAAACCATTTCATTGGAGCATAACTGGCTGGAATAGTGTCATATTTGTCGATGTAAACTAATACGTTTCTTGAACCATCTCTGGCTTTTGCTTCTACCAGAGCCATTATTGTATCTGGGTAGCTTAGATTCTTGAAATAAAAACGTCCGTGTGCATCTGTATAGGTTTGATATTGGTCATTGTATGAGTTGAGAACAGTCAGTGTAACTAAAGTGTGGCTTACGGGCAGGTCCATTATTAGTTTGGTTACCTTGCCTTTGACCATCAAAGATTTTTGAACTTTGAACCTTGGTGTGTCTATTTTGTCGCCCCAGATTTGAGATGGCGTATATCTCTGCCATTTATAGGTTTTTATGTACTGGTCTATCTTGGGGCTGTTGATAATCTGCGTTTTAGCACTGGGAACGTCGGCTTTTAGCGAGAGATAATTGATAATGTTTACATCGTCGTTAACGTCGGTAGATGTTATTGCCATTGATGTAGTGGCAAACACCGTAGAGTCTGTCTGTATGTGTATTTCATATTGATTTGCCTTTGTTTTTGTTATCCAGGCTTTAATAGGCAGTATTTTGATTTTGTCGTTGAAAGCAATTTGCTGTGCTACAGGTGTACCTTGACCATTGAAAAGAATGAAGTGGACGATACCACGGGGAAGTGATCTTCTGAGAATTCTGAAAGTCATGCTATTATCGCTGGCTGTCCCGAAACTTGTAAAATAAATTCTGCCGTTGCGCTCTGCCAGAAGGTAAATTGTTTTGAATTGTTTGTCATTGGACTGTGGTAATTTAGCACGTACTTTTACCATGAAAAATTTTTTGTTTTTCGATGCATCCAGTTGGTATCCATAAGCAAGTGGTTTCCCGAGTTCTACCCTGCCCTTCTCTTTATCAGAATATGCTATGATCTTGTATTTCTTTCTGTTTGTAGGTGTGATTTTAATTATAGCATAACCCATACTGTCTGTTTGCTCTGTTTTAATGGTTTTTCCGTTTGCCTTTAGCAGAATAGTAGCTTGCCGGGGATTGCCCAAGTAGTCTGTTACGTTGATGTATATCGAGTTTGGAATTTGAGCTATTAGTTGCTTTGAGTCAAGGTTGTATGTTATCTTTAGCTTGTGTTTCTTGGTCTGGAGAGACTTTAGATCCAGATAAAGTTTCTCATTGAGTTGTGTGATTTTAGGATTTTTTATTGTGATGAGTTTTTTGAAGAAAAAATTCTCGCCAAAGTTTTTCATCAGATTGGTGTAACCGCGTATCATGTATAGTCCAGAGGGTATGCTATCACCTATGAGAAAGTCGCCTATTCCGACTCCGTGCTTGATGTATAGAATTCTTACATCAATAAGATTCATGTCAGGACCGATAAGTTCTACATATCCTATTTTGCTCACAGTGTCCAGCCTGTGTAAGTCGTTGAAAAGATAGAACTTAAACCAGATATGCTCGCCTGTTTTATAGATGTTTTTGTCTGTGTGGATATAGACTTTCTGCTCGTGGTAGAGTGAAGAAAATTTGTGATACCTGCCAAGTATCTTACTCAGTACTGGGTCTGCTTTCGAAAGGCTCAATAGAGCCATTGCAGCAATTAATGTAAAGATTATAATATTTCGTTTCATTGCGATGTGTTTTAGAGAGAGTTTATTGTAAATTTAGCTAATTTGGCATATCTTAGCAAACAATTTAAAATCAGATAAAATACACAAAACCATGCATTACATAGAGGATTTAAAACAGTTTATAGGAAAGGATGTTGTGCTCAAGGGCTGGGTTACCAAAAAGCGCAGTAGCAAAGGCATAGAGTTTATTGTGTTGCGTGATGGGACGGGATTTGTCCAATGCGTAGTCGATGTCTCGGAGGCAGGTGAGCAGGTTTATGAGGCAGCACGTCGATTGACGCAGGAAACAGCAGTACAATTTAAGGGTAATGTGATAGAGGATGAGCGTCAGATAGGTGGTGTCGAAGTGCATGTAAAAGAAATAGAAGTAATCGGACCATCACAGGATTATCCTATAACCAATAAACCGCATGGAATAGATTTTTTGCTGGATCATCGTCATTTGTGGTTGCGTCATCGCCGTCCATGGGCTATCATGCGTATTCGTAACACAGTGATTTTTGGCATACATCAATTTTTTCAGCAAGAAGGATTTGTACAAGCTGATGCACCTATTTTTACGCCAAATGCTGTGGAAGGTACTACTACCCTGTTTGAGACGATGTTTTATGATCGTCCGGCATATCTTACGCAGTCAGGTCAGCTTTATGGTGAGGCAATGGCAATGGCAATGGGAAAGATTTACACTTTCGGTCCTACATTCCGTGCCGAAAAGTCCAAGACACGCCGTCATTTGTCAGAGTTCTGGATGATTGAGCCAGAAATGGCATTTTATGATAATGAAATGAATATGGACCTTATAGAGCGCTTTATAAAGTTTGTTGTTTCCCAGGTATTGGAGAAAAATCAATTAGAGCTTGAGCTTTTGGAGCGTGATACAAGCATTCTCGAAAATACCATCAAAAAGCCTTTCCCACGAATAACTTATGACGATGCAGTAGCAATTATACGTGGAGAGCAGCAGGTCAATGGCAAGACAACAATAGGTCTGCTCGAGGAAATGAAGGCTAATACTGAGCAGCGAATTCAGACTCTGGAAAAAGAGATAGCCGAGCGTGAGAAAATTTTGGAAGATACTAACCTAAAGCAGGGTAAACGCAATTTTATCCAGAACAAGGTCGATACAATGAAGCACGAGCTTAAGGAATTGCAGGAAAAGCTCAAGAATATTCCGTTGTGGATAGATTCTGCAAAGAATTTTGAATATGGCGAAGACTTCGGAGGAGCGGACGAGACAGCTTTGACAAGTCTTTTCGACACACCAATAATGGTATATAACTGGCCAAAGGCTATTAAGGCGTTTTATATGAAGGAAGTTCCTGGCCGTCCTGACCTGGTCAAAGGCGTTGACGTGTTAGCGCCTGAGGGCTATGGAGAGATAGTAGGCGGTAGTGAGCGTGAAAGTGATTTTAATATTTTGCTCGATAGTATTCACAAGCATGGGCTGCCTGAGAAATTTTTCCAGTGGTATTTGGATCTGCGTCGTTTTGGTGGTGTTCCACATTCTGGATTTGGCCTTGGTTTGGAGCGTTTTGTTGCTTGGATAACAAAGACTTACCATGTACGTGAGGTTATTCCGTTCCCAAGGTATTATGGTCGCTTAGAGCCATAATATTGTATGTTTGATAAATTAGCAAGTTTGAACAAGGCGTTCTGATTTTTTCATGATTATTCAAAAAAACGATTTAGTACACAATGAATTGCTATTTTATTGATACACATGCACATTTGTTTTTCCAGAATTTTGATGATGACAGGCAGGAAGCAATAAATAGGGCAATAGAGGCTAATGTGCGAAAGATTGTTTTGCCAAATGTTGATTTGGATTCTATTGAGCCGTTAAAAAATACTGTAGCGCTCAGACCTGAGAGTTTATTCCCGCTCATGGGATTGCATCCTTCTGGGGTAAGGCAGGATTTTAAACATGCTTTGGCCAAAATACAACAGGAGCTTAACGACAATCATTATTGGGGCATTGGCGAGATTGGAATAGATCTTCATTGGCCAGATAATAAAAAGTTCGTTGAAGAGCAGAAAGAAGCATTCCGTTTTCAGCTGGGGCTGGCCAAGCAACTAAGACTACCGGTTGTTATTCATGCTCGCGAGTCATTTGACCTTACTTATCAGATTGTAAAAGAAGAAAAAAACGATGACCTGTGTGGGATATTTCATTGCTTCACAGGCACTTATGAGCAGGCGAAAATGATAATGGATTTAGGTGATTTTTACATGGGCATAGGTGGTGTTCTGACCTTCAAGAATTCTGGACTTGCTGAACAGATAAAGGATGTACCACTGGATTATCTGGTACTGGAGACAGATTCGCCTTTCCTTGCCCCGCATCCTTATCGTGGGAAACGTAATGAGAGTTCATACATTCCTTTGATTGCTGGGAAATTAGCCGGTGTTAAGGGTGTGAGCATAGAAGAAGTTGCATGCAGGACAACAAACAATGCCGAAAATTTGTTCGGAATATGAAAACATAAGCAAAGCAATAAGTACTTTTAATGCTCAAAATTTGTTATTTTGCAAATAGAAAACTAAAAAACAGTTGACCATGAAAAGCATAAAAGAATACAATTTTACAGGCAAAAAAGTTTTGGTACGCGTTGATTTTAATGTGCCACTTGATAAAGACTTTAACGTAACAGACGACACCAGGATAAGAGCAGCTGCGCCAACAATAAAGCTGATTTTAGACAAGGGTGGTGCAGCAATACTTATGTCCCACCTTGGCCGTCCCAAGGGTGAGCGTCTGGATAAATTCAGTCTCAAACACATTGTTCCCAAGGTAAGTGAGATACTAGGTGTTGATGTTAAATTTGCTTCTGATTGCATAGGACCAGAGATAGAGGCAATGGCAAAGGCACTTGAGCCAGGTCAGGTGCTTTTGTTGGAGAACCTTCGTTTTTATGCTGGCGAGACCAAGGGAGATGAGCAGTTTGCTAGTCAGCTTGCTCGTCTGGCAGATGTTTATGTCAATGATGCATTTGGTACAGCTCATCGTGCACATGCTTCCACAGCAATTGTTGCTAAATTTTTCAAGGAAAAAATGTTTGGTCTGCTGATGGAGCGCGAAATAGAGAGTCTCAATAGAGTATTGGAACACACAGAGCGTCCATTTACAGCAATAATTGCTGGTGCCAAAGTCTCTACTAAGATTTCTGTTATAGAGAGCTTGCTGCAAAAGGTTGATAATCTTATTATTGGCGGTGCTATGACTTACACTTTCGTAAAGGCACGTGGTGGAAAGACTGGTAATTCTTTGGTAGAAGAAGATATGCTCGACATTGCTCGCGACATTGAGCAGAAAGCAAAGCAAAAGGGCGTTAATCTTTATCTGCCTGTGGACAGCGTTAATGCACAGAAATTCGAAGACACTGCCGAAAAACAAACAACACCGATTGATCAGGTTCCCGACGGCTGGATGGGGCTCGACATTGGACCGGAATCAGTCAAATTATTTGGTGATGTAGTGAAGCAATCAGCTACAATTCTGTGGAATGGTCCAGTTGGCGTTTTTGAATTTGAAAATTTCACTTATGGCACTCGTGGGCTGGGCGAAGCTGTTGCCGAAGCCACTGACAAAGGGGCATTCAGTCTTGTAGGTGGCGGCGATACAGTAGCTGCTGTTAATAAATTCGGTCTTGCCAAGAGAATAAGCTATATCTCAACCGGGGGTGGAGCTTTGCTCGAATATATCGAGGGCAAACAGCTGCCCGGCATTAAGGCAATAATGGAAGGCTAAGTATAGTCTGCCGTCTATTAGAAAAGTCCATTGCCGTGTGTTTATCACACCAGCAATGGACTTTTTTTTGTGCGTTTATATCACGTTTTTTTACTGTGTGAGAGCCACGCGAATTCTGAAGCCGCCTTCGAGATTAAGTGTCTTGGGTGCGGTGTTGGTTTCATTAACATTGTGGTTGTAATAAAACTGTACACTTATTTTGTCATTAATGCTATAATCACCTGTTACAGAGAGAACAAAGTTGCGTCGTTCGATATTCAACTGGTTTATATTTTCCACAATTCGGCGATAGACTTCGTAAGTATGATCATAAGTCAGGTCAACGCGGATGTTTAAATCGCTTTTTATTGTCTGTGGACCAGAGCCTGTGTTTATCATGATTTTGACATTGGGGATGATGTAACCTGCGCCAAAGGTGAGAGCATCGCTATGACGCTCTCTGATTTGATTGTTACTGAAAGACAGGAAAATATCACGTGTTTTTTTGTAGTCGAGTCTTATACTCATTTTGTTTTTGAATTGCATGTCCAGGCCAATGAGCGGCACAAAGCGTTCGCTGATGGATACAGCACCCATTTCGTATAATGGCACAAAATCACCAGTACCGTCATATACAACATCACTGTATCCCAGCTGGTCATAGCTATCAAAGTCAAAGTTTGGATTAGAACGGAATCCATTGACAGTGAATGTCGAAGAATATGAATGAGTCAGGGTTATCTTTGTTGCTATTTTGTTAATGAGTGGCAGATTTTTCAGTCCGTCAAAGCTAATACGCCAGTCAGGTAGAGGAATTTCTGGGAATGAGGACAGACCTATTTGGGACGGATTGAAACCAGAATATGCTGCCAGAAGTGCGGGTATCAGTACATCCTGCGAAGTTGGTCCGTAGCCAGATGGAAAATATTCATTGCTCATTGTGTCCAGCACTGGTTGTGGCGAATAATTAGGGTCAAGAGCTTGTCGCCGTCTGGCCAGGCGGTCTGCTATTATTTTTCTGTAATACAGGAACTTATTATAAGCGTCGGAATTGAAGTGCAGGGCATCATATTTTTCAAAGGCTGTGCGTATTGTGTTTATTGAAATGAAGAAATTACCATTAACTAAGCGTTGCAGGCGTTTGAAATTGCCGTCTGGCAGTGCGTAGCCATATTCTTGTGTGTTAAAGCTCAGAGTACGCTGGAAATTAAGGTCAACGTGTACGTTATTGAGTGGCTCGAGATTTACTTGTGCCCTGAGTTCCTGTCCCTGGGTCATTCTCAGGGGTTTGTTAAACAAAGTATCTGTAGTCATCCAGCCTTGTGATGCTGCGTATTCTATGAAATTAGGGTCTTCGAGTCCTGTAACAAACCGCCAGCCTGGCGCCCAGGTATCTCCCCGGCGGCTCTGGCCAAACACTTTGGCTTTTGGCATGAAACCATTGAGCAATGAGCCTGTCGAGAGCTTATAAGTCATTGATGCACTTTGCAGAAACATCATGGATTTTAGCACATAGTCTTTGATGACTATCAATGGGTTTTCATTTGCCTTTTTAGTGCCATAAACTTTGATCGTTACATTTTTGAGCTGTTTCTGTGGACGGATGCGAATTTGATTTTTGTCAATGACTGTGAATTTGAGCGGTTGTGCCTGTCCTGATGAGTCGATTGCTTCTACTTTGACAATATTTGTAGTCTTGAGCTTGTGGACGATGTATGCAGATATGTTAGCACGCAGGAATCTGAATTTTTTGGTAAAGACCAAGCGTTTTACTGGTCTCTGCTGAGGTCGTCTGCCCTGTGGTGTGAAACGCTGATTGACATTGCGCAAAAATTTGATTCTGCTATAGAGTGTAGCAAAGTTTAGACGTGCATTTGCCTGAAATACAGAAGAATTCTGTATCATATTGCCAAAGTCTATGGTGTAAGCTGGTGTAGAGTCAGTGGCAGGTACCTGTATAGGGTCTTGACCGAGACGCCAGTCGTATGATGCTGAATAGTTCAGATCAAGCGAAGTCCAGCCCAGCAATGGTAGCTTATTGATAGGTGTGCGGTATGAGATACGAATACGCTGTGTATAAGATGTGTTTCTTCCCAGGTCATCGAGGTACATAAAGACAGTATCCTGTGGGTTGTATATCCTGCGATACCACAAGGACCTGTCAAATTCGCGCCAGCCTTGGGGCTCTACCCTTGCCTGCTCATTAGCCGAGAAATCAAGTCTCAAACCTTGGGACAGCTGATAAGATAGATCATAATTCCTTCGCCACAGGAAATTTTTCTGGCTCATAACAGGCAAAATAATATCCATTTGTGGGTTAAGGCTACGAGAACGATAAATGTTATATTGCCGGTTTATTTCTGCCGAAAAATTCACGCGTTTGGGCAGATAATAGAAATTGAAATCGTGAATGAGTCGGAACAGAGGTTTGCGTAAGAATTTGATCTTTTGAAATGGTCTGACTATCGGTGCATTGGGATTGTAACTATATGCGAATGAGAGCATTAATTGCTTTTGATAGTTAAATTCTGTTATTGGGTTGCGCTGATAGATTTCGTTATATGCCAGAGATGCTGTGAAATTGGATAAGTCATAGAATGGCTTTATGTGTCGTCTGGGTCTCTGTCTTCGTTTTCTCGGATTGGCACGGGTTTGTTGTCCTTGTTGCTGTTGCCTTCGTCTGTTACGTTGTCTTCCCAGTCCTTGAATATGGATATTAGTTATATTAAAGCTTTTTCGCCGGATATAGGTCTGTGAAATGAGCTTAAGATCATTGCGTTCTTTGTCTGTCAGATTGGGATTAGACAAGGCTGTACGCAGCTTAATATCAGGGTCAAGCGGATTGTATTCTGGATTTGAAATACTCTCAGAATATCCCCAATAAACAGGTATTGAGACACCAAATTTTTTTGGGAAAAATTTACCCAGCTGCAAACGTGTACTCAGGTCATATTGTATAAGCTGGTCCTGGTAACGCTCATTGACTCTTTGTTCGAGGCTACCGAATCCGGGCGTATGTGTGTAAGCAGCGAAGTTAACATTACCCAAATCAGCCAATGTCAAGTTAATTCTCGTGGTCGCAGCCCAGCCGCCGGAGTTATTAAAGTCTTCCAGTCTGAGCTCATTAACCCATACTTCACATGATTTTGGCAGTCCGTCATCTGGTAAAAGATTATTACGTGCACTGGGGTTGCGTATGCCTATCATTATGACTTTGATGTTACTCAGGTTTGGATTTCCCAGTACGGTTATTTTTCTTTTGCCATCATAGACCACAAATGGCGTTGTGTAGCTAACCGTAGAGCCAGGTTCGTGCATGACAATATTACGTTTCTGCTTTGCCTGTAATAGCGTCTCAAAAGCCAAGTTTAGCTCATTCTGAGCTGGCCAAACAATGTAGCGTGTCGGGTCGTTCTTGTCATCGTCATTGGAATAATAAAATCCTGGTGGTGTAATCTTCAATGGTATTTCGTATTCATAATAATTTTGTGTAAAGTCTGAGCCGAGGCGGATGAACAAGGTTACATCGTTATCATGCAGCTGGTTTGCCTGACCTTCCAATGCTTCGGCATGGACAAACATTTTGATTCTTTTATATCGTCTAACGTCCATATTAACAAGCTTATACACAGCCTTAGCCTGTCCGTCTTCTACGTTTATTGCGCGCAAGGAAAGAGCTTGTTCGTTGAGCTGGCGCATTTGTTCGTTATAGGGGTCTTGCTCACGCGTAACTCCAGGTGGTAATACGTAATTGACAGGTTGTTTTTGCCCGCTTTCTTCGATATTAACCACTGAGATATCCAGTTGTGAATTATCCGTTGGTTCTGGGTTTGTAGAGCTTTCCTGACCTTCCATGAGCTGTCCTTCGTAGGCTCGCCATTCTTCACGCACGAGGTTCATTTCTGCAAAGCGCAATACAACTGGTTTTTGCCACCCACGCAGGAACATTCGCATAAAACGGATTGATTTAAAGCCACTTATGTCTCCATAAACACCATCAGGCTTGTGGATAGGTACTTTGAATTGATACCAGGTTACATGACCTTCTTTGCCATTTGGCAATTTGACTTTTGCGTGTACTTCGTTTACAATGTAATTTTTGCCAATCTTCATGTCCTGTGGAGAGAGGTGGATATGATATTGATAATAAGCTTCGTAAGTATTTAGAGTGTTGTCGTGATTAATGTCTTCCATGTCTGGTTGAAATCTGACTGCCTGATATGCTTGGTTGTTTTCTTCGCCTAAGGGTGAGTTTCCTTCTGTACCGTTGAAATGTTTGTAGCGCTCTATTATGCCTGCTTTTTTCTCGTCATAGCTTGGGTCAAGGAAAAATTTAAAGTCGTCGTCCGATGGGTCGTTGACGGCATCGAGATATGCTTTTGAGCTTGTGCCGTAGAGTCGGGCTATGTGTTCGAGATAGCGGCGGTGGAAGCTTTGTTCTGTAGAGTCGAGGATACCATCGAAGCCAGCATCTTGCCGCTTACGTGCAGCCGGATTATTGTCAAAGTTCTGTGTTGTCATCTGTTCACGAGAGACAATTCCCCATTGTGTTGTGTCCACTTTGGTAGGATCATCAGGATAAGGGATACCATTCTCAAAACTTTTTCGTCCGTCGCGCAAAATATCCTCAGAAATATCTCCCAGGTCTATGTAAAAATCGCCACCAGTGGAGGTAGAATCATACACGAATGGGTCCATCAGCCAAAATTCGATAAACTCGATATTAGAGCTTTCGAAATCTGTGACGTACAGGTCGCGCATAATGCCTGCCCAGCGTGAACTAGGATCGCGCAAATGCCCATTTTGGTCAATGCCAGCAGATATGCCTGGCTTGCCTTCTACATCAAAATTATAAGGACCTCGTTCGCTTGGGAAATATGCAAGGTTAAGTACCACTAAACGGGCTGGGGTGTTGTAAAATGGCTGTCGATTGGGATAGATCTCTGTCTCCAGAACATCTCTGACCAGGTTATTCGAAATGCTATCGAGATTTATATAACTAGGCCGGTTCTGGCTACGACGGTCTGTGAAGTCTGGACTCACATCATACCATGCCAGCAGTGCTCTGTTATATCCTGATTCTAAGGTTGTTTCGTCCGATGCCTCTGGGAATTTATCTGGTTGATGTTGAGGGATACTTGCCAAAACCCATGACTGCGGTGCTTTCAGGTCAATATATGTCTGGCAATCTTCGAAGTCGTCAATATAAGAGACACCTTTCTTGTTAAGTATGCGTGGATTACCAGGGATGAGATTAGCAAACTCAGTATTGAAATCAATGCGTGAAGGTGCTTTGGTCTGTATGAATGGTAGCTTATCAATCATCCGTGTAAGGAAAGGCAACTTGTGAGAGAAACTCATGTTCCAGCCCCATAATGTATTAGACACAGGCTCTGATCCAAAAGGAGTTTTTATATCCACAGGCATTTCTGTCAGATGCAGATATGAAAGTCCCATATTAAAATCCTTGGAAAACTGGTAATTAAGATGTGTACCGAGGAAATTTTGTGTCGTCAGGCCATAGAGATCTTGGCTCTCAAGCGTGATTTTTATAGGAATACCGGACATCAAGACAGACTTGTTGATAATAGTAACCTTACCAATATTATAGTCCACGGTATAATCGACGTTTTCCTGTAGCTCTCGCCCGCCTTGGATAACTTTCACACTACCACGTGGTATGTTCATTGCATTAAGCATAATCTCAGATCCTGAGCTTGAGCGATAACGGCCTTTGATGTAAAATTTGTTTTTCACAGCCATCTGCTGAGCAATATATTGAGTAGAGTCATAAAGCTCTTGATAAACATAGTGATCTGCCAGTCGGTCATTACCTATTTTTTTTCTCAAAAATTTGCCAAAAGGTTCCAGCTCTGGGAAAATTATCTCGCCTTTGTCAGGCACTATTGTAACGCCTTTAAGAAAATCGAAAACGCCATCAGGATGAGGATTGTTCTGCTGGTCTGCTCTATCCAAGTTAAATACCCTTAGCAATGGTTCATTTTTTATTTTTCCTTCGGGTAAATAATTAATCATGTTGCCTGTACGGTCATCATCATAATAAACATCCAGCTGAAAATCATCGGGTGATATATTCCAGCTATCAAGTGAATAAATGTTTTTCATCATCAGATCCCACATGGGTACATGTGGATTGGATGACGGTCCGCGCAAAAGTTTGACAATAAGTACATCTGGTGAGCTCACATCAGTAGAAAACTCCCCAACTTTGTAAGTCTTGCCATCGAGGGTATATTCATAAGCGACAGCCAGTACTTGACCAGGACGCAGAGAGAAATTCAAAGAAATATAACCCAGGTCATAGTTGACAGTATAGTCTTTGGGATCAAGTTTGCGCGCACTTTCGAGCTTGATGTAATCAGTACCTTCGCGAAATCCCAGGTTGTTGAGCAATGCTGAAACTTTGGTAATATCACGAATCTGAGAATAATTCTTGGTTAAATTGTCATACAAATCATTCAGCCCATTACTTGGATATTTCTGTCCAGGATTCTGATGAATGAGGTTATGGGCGTAAATATCTTTGTCTGCCTCGCCCAAATCCTGAAAAGCTACAATATTACGCGCATTATCAAAGTCCGAAGTCTGGTTGGTAACCCACACCTCTATTTTTGTAATCTTTATAGGCGAGGCTACAACTGGCAAGTTTTTCAGAGATTTCTCGTAAATGTCGCGGAAATAATGATTCAGAAAAAAGTGTTTATCAGCCTCATAATCACTGGCTTTTATCTCAAAATCATTCATCACTGCACCGCCTTTCACCTCGATAGTCTTGGCTTGGCCTTTGCGGTGTGAAATGACGCTTTCTACTGTCAGGCGGCCGAACTTTAGCACAGACTTAACGCCAAATAGTGTGTTACTGCCCTGAATGAGACTGTTATCAGTGGTAAACATTACATTACCAAATTCAAGTCTCTGTAATATTTCGTCCTCGTCGCCAGTGTATTCTATTTTTTTCTGGTCCTGGAAATCAAACATTGTGTTGGTATTGTAATTAATACCAACATTGAGCTTGTCCCCTATTTTTCCATTGATGCCGAGCTGTATATCTTGATCAAACTTGAATGTGGGATAGCGTCCTCTCAAGTCAGGTGGCAATGCTGGATTGTAAATCTTGTTGTAAGCAATACCAAAGGTCAGGCCTATAGAACCGGTCGGACGCAATGTTATGACATCCGAGCCAAATAGCTGACCTGCGCCTTTTACTCCGATAGAAATATTAGGTGAGAGCAAATCATTGAGAAAAGTTGATTGTCCGTTATTTGACTCTTTGGAAAGCTCATCTTGCCACATTGAGTAAAAAGCATGCTTATTCTGCTGTTTAATGAACTCGTTGAAATTCATTATCATTGGTGTTCCCACATTAAGACTATCATAGCTATTCTGCAATATAAACCCCAGCCCTGGCTCATAGTGGTAATTAAGTTTGTATATGGGGTTTAATTGCTTGAAAACCAAAGTTTTCTGAAATGGATTAGGGGAAAAATAATATGGAAAGATTGTGTCATTTTGTGAGAATGCAGTGCTTAGAGAAATAAAAAGAAGTGATAGCCCCAGTATAATTTTTTTGATCATTTGCCACCAGTGTTTTTTTCTATGTTAAATTAAGTAAGGTATTTAAAAGATTCTTTTATGATATATTCCACGCTTGCCTGCGGATTTGACGAAAGGACTTTGGTTACTGCCTTTTCTACAGCCTTACGGCTAAAGCCCAGAACAATGAGGGCTTCCATGGCTTCGTTTCGTGTCGATTCGCTGCCTACTATTAGTGTCTGCTCCGCTTTTGAGTCTATTTTATCTTTCAGATCAACGATTATCCGCTGAGCAGTCTTCAGCCCTATGCCCTTGACACTTTTAATACGCTGAACATCGTTTGTTACTATTGCTGTGCGAACATCATCTGGACTCAAAGACGAGAGCATCAGACGCGCTGTGGCTGCTCCTATCCCGCTGACAGAAATCAAAAGACGAAAAATATTTCTTTCATCTTTCCCTGCGAATCCATATAACGAAAAACTGTCCTCTCTAATTATTTGATGAACGAATAATTTAACATCTTTCTTGTCTTTTATTTGCTCAAATGTAAATAAACTTATATTCACGTAATATCCGATGCCAGCAACATCCACAACAGCATAAGTTGGGTTGAGTTCCTTGAGCTCACCATGTAGGTATTCAATCATAATTTTATAAATTTGAATTGTTGATAATAATTCTCTGTTTCTAAGATAATTACATAGATTCCACTGTGCAAGCCATCCAGATTTATGTGCTTTTCGTATCCGCTGAAATTGGCAGGGATTTGTTTCACACGGCGACCTGACAGATCGCAAATATAAATAGATTTTAGATTCTCTGGATGAAGAGCAAAAATAGTAAGTACATCACTGACTGGATTGGGGTAAATTTTCATAGTTGTGGTCAGCAAATGTCCCTTTACTGTGGCAGTAGCAGGTATCCATTCTTGTGGATCAAAAACTACGTTTGACACCAATCCTTTGACTGGCATATCAAATTCCTGGTTTTGAGTAGTATCATTGATTACAACAGTGGTATCAGTTCCGTGTAGAGTTTTTATTTCAATGGGGAGCTTTAGTTTAAAGACTTGTATATCATCAGATCTTGGTGTCTGCTCTATGCTAAGCACAAGTCTATTGCCTTCTTGGGCCCAATTGATGTTGTATGAAGGATAGCCGTCGCCATAGAGCCATTGGTCAAAAAGTACTGATAGATCGCAGCCACAGGCTTGTTCTAAATGTGATTTGAGTGAAGGGGTTCTGGCATAGCCAAAGGCCAGAGAAGTATCCCGCAAGTAGCTTCTTAACCCAGCAAAAAATGCGCTATCGCCTATTGTCCAGCGGATGAGATGCAAGAATAAAGCACCTTTGAGATAGGTGTATGTGTAGTTAAAAATCCTGTTAACATCTGTAGTATCTTCGACATACACAGAGCCATAAGGATTTTTTAAAAATCGCGTTCTAGCGCTATTGAGCCAGTCTGAAAAACTATAAGAAGCTATGCCTGCCTCTGCTGTTAGTCCTTCGAGATAAGTAGCAAAAGCTTCATTGAGGTAAATATCATGCCACGAGCCACATGTTATGTAATCGCCAAACCACTGATGCGCAAGTTCGTGCGCCAGCAGAGATTGTCCAAAACCTCCGACAAAGGTCATTGTCTGGTGCTCCATACCGCCCCCCCAGCCAAATTCTGCATGTCCATATTTCTCTTTGTAAAAAGGATAAACCATGAATTTGTGGGAATAAAATTCCAGACAACGGGCAGCATGAGGTGTCTGTTTGCGTGCCGTCTCATAATCTTCGGGATAAACCATGTTCATAATTGGCACTTTCAGGGTATCACCAATATAGGCAGTGTCATAATACACACGATAATTTGTTACAGCAAATGCCACAAGATAACTAGCTATTGGATAATGAGTCAGCCATATCATAGTGCGCACAGAGTCCACGATAGTGTCTTTGATGAGAAGGCCATTGGAAGCAGCTCGGTAAGCACTATCACAATGCACTATAACTTCCAGCGAATCAATCTTGTCGCCCAGATTATTTTTTGTCGGGAACCAGTCCTTTGCACCATAAGGCTCAGACAAGGTCCACATTACAGGTACACTATCCCCATGTACCCCGACGGCAAAGCTACCCATGCCTGTCTTGGGAGGTACACCTCTGTAGAATATTTTTACAGAATCTATTTTCGCGGGTTGCTGATGTAAATTAATGGTTATTAGATTATTAGTATGAGTGAAATCTGCATTTTCGCCATGATAAAGAATGGAATCAACAGTGAGACTATCGCTCAGATCTATGGACAGCAAAGAATCTGCATTTTTAAAATAATAATCAACCTTTCCTATGATATATCTCATGGCTGGATTGACTGAAAAATCTAATCTTTGGAACGTCAAATCGTAATTATAATTTTGCCCAAATGAAATGAAACAATAACTTAGCACCAACAGAAATACTACTGTCCTCTTCATAATAAACTTAAATTTAGATTTTTATGGCAACACCACTTGATCAAAACATCATTGAATTTATAAAAAAACAACAAATTTTATCACTTGCAACATGCAGTAACAATCGTCCTTACTCTTGCAACTGTTTTTATGCTTATGATTCGAAGAATAATTGGCTTATTTGCACATCTGAGCATGAGACTAAACATATTCAGGACTTAAAGTTAAACAATTACGTCAGTGGTACAATACATAGAGTAAAAAAATTATCTGGCGTTGTGGCAGGAATACAATTTATTGGCAGTATGAGAGAAGCCAAAGACGAAGAATTTGCCAGGGCAAAAAAAGTTTTTTATTCACGTTATCCACACCTGGTAGGCAACAAAGCACCATTGTGGATTATTGATCTGACTTATATAAAATTTACTCACAATAAGCTTCTGGGCTTTGGTAAAAAACTTATCTGGGAAAAAGAAAACACACAATAACAATGCAACAGTATCTCGACCTTCTGCGCTACACACTCGACAATGGCGTAAAGAAACAAGACCGTACAGGTGTCGGCACTATAAGCAGCTTCGGGCATCAGATGCGTTTCGACCTGTCAAAAGGTTTTCCTTTGCTTACGACCAAAAAATTGCACGTTAAATCGATTATATATGAATTGCTGTGGTTTGTCCGTGGCGAGACAAATATCAAATGGCTCAATGAGCATGGCGTGCATATCTGGGACCCTTGGGCAGACGACAACGGTGAATTGGGCAGAATCTATGGTTATCAGTGGCGTGGCTGGACAGCAGAGAACGGGCAGCGCATAGACCAGCTTAAGCAAGCAATACAAACTATTAGAAATAATCCTTGGTCACGCCGAATAATTGTTAGTGCGTGGAATGTTGGTGATATGGACAAAATGGCTTTGCCTCCATGCCATATTCTTTATCAATTTTATGTTGATCCGGTAAACAAAAAGTTATCTCTACAGCTGTATCAACGTAGTGCAGACATGTTCATAGGTGTGCCTTTTAATATTGCATCTTATTCATTGCTATTAATGATGGTGGCGCAGGTAACAGGCTACGAGCCGGGTGAATTTATACACACTCTCGGCGATACACATATTTATTTGAATCATGTAGAGCAAGTCAAATTACAGCTGAGCCGCACTCCTCGTCCTTTGCCGCACATGCATCTTAATCCAGAGGTTAAATGCCTTTTTGACTTCCAGTATAAAGATTTTACACTTGAGGGATATGACCCTTGGCCTCATATAAAGGCAGATGTTGCAGTATAATGTCATGGCCGTTCGGCCATGACATTATACCACGTACCTTCCATGGTAGTCAATCTTTGGGGGTTTTCTCTGTGTCTTGCCTTAACCTTTTGAGCCACAAGGCCCACATTAATAAAATCGCAAAGTAAACAATGTACTTAAAAATCAAATGATGATTAATGTTGAGATACTGTGGGCAGCAATATTCAGTTATAGCCAATCCGCTAATTCTCAGGATGTTTAACCCCAGAATTATAAGCGTTCCTATAATTATTATTCCCCATTTATAGCGCCATCCCGAAGGATATGCCAGAATAAATCCAATAAACAGCCCCAGGGTATTACGTCCCAGACATCCTCTATCCAGCAACACTCCATGATGACCTTCTATCCATACAATTTTCCCCAAAGTGTGAGCACTAAAGCCCAGAATACCAAGGAAAAATTGCGATGCTTTCAACTGAATAAGAGTCAAGTAATAAATACCTTCCTCATAAACATAATCAATGAGCCAAAAATTTCTTAAAAATTTAAAAAACAGTACCCAAAGAGCGTATAATATCGAAATATTAATAAATAATTTAGCCCAAATTGGTATTTTTGACAATTGTTTAGATATGTTCATTTAACGCAATTAAATACTTGATTATGAGAGTTGTAGTACAACGTGTTAATTTTGCATCAGTCCACATTGAAGATAAAATATTTTCACAAATAAGCAAAGGGCTACTGGTCCTGGTCGGAATAGAGCATGAAGACACAGAACAAGACTGTCAATGGCTCGCGCATAAGATAGCCAATCTACGTATTTTCTCTGATGAGCAGGGCAAAATGAATCTTTCGGTAAAAGATATTCATGGTCAGGCATTGGTAGTGAGCCAGTTCACTCTTCATGCCAGCACCAAAAAAGGTTTTCGTCCCTCTTATACTCATGCAGCCAAGCCGGAGATAGCCATTCCCTTATATGATAAATTCATCTGCAATCTCGAAAAAGAACTTGATAAAAAAATACCAACTGGACAATTTGGTGCTTACATGCGTATTTCCCTCGAGAACGATGGACCTGTAACAATTATTATTGACACTAAGAAAAAAGAATAGCAGCATCCAAGCCCTAAAGACTATGTGTTTAATATTTCCCTTCAGTAATCTCTAGAATGGCGTTTAAGGAATTCCCTTTCTTTTCGTGTCAGACTCTTATAGCCTTTTCGTGCAATTTTTTCGAGTATGCGGTCTAATTCCTGTTTTATCTCGTGTTGCTTCTCGTTCCATTCATAGTCATAAGGTCGGTAATCGTTTTTGTGTACCTTCATCTTGGGTTTCTTATGCTTAAAATTAATTTTGGTGAGAAAAAGCGTTATATCCTTACCTTGTCTATATTTCAGAGCATACCATACACCGAATAGTGCGCCGCCTAAGTGAGATAAATGCCCGCCCGGGTTTTCAACTGTAAGCATGGACAAATCATAAAGAACATACAAAGCTCCGATTAGCCATAGAGGCACTGCTAATATACCAAAGAGCATGACTGTCTGTTTGGGCTTGTAAACAGTAACGGCCAAGACTATGGCAGAGACAGCAGCCGATGCCCCCAGCAGAATACTGTTATAACGATAAGGTGCAAAAACTGGGAAAATGTTAAAGCCGAGCACATAAAATAGAGCACCACTGAGCCCACCAAGTAAATAAACACGCCATAACTGCTTGTCTCCAAATGCCATGACAAACAGCAGCCCGAGGAAATATAGCCATAGCATGTTGCCAAACAAGTGCCAAAATCCCTCATGTAAAAACATGTAAGTAATTATTGTCCAAGGCTTTATCAAAATCTTTAATAGATTAGACGGCAGGCTAAGGAAACGTACAACAGCATCTGCCCAACTGGGATTGCCAAATAAAAATCCAAAAAGTTTGATTATAATAATGACTAAAAATACTGCCACATTGACAGTCAGCAATTTATATAATGTGTTAAATCTTTTCCAAGTGGAAATTATATTATTCATAACAAACTTATTTATTGCATTCTCCAATTACCATATCGGGATTTACCCCTATGGTCCCAATACTTTATCATGATATAGCCAAAAATCATACCGCCCAGGTGAGCAAAGTGTGCAATATTGTCTCCTGGTATGCTGGCAACTCCATATATCAATTCCAGTACTCCATATCCTATGACAAAATATTTGGCTTTGATAGGTATTGGCACAAAAATTATCATCAGTGGCACATCAGGAAAGAGCATACCAAAGGCTAATAATAAACCAAAAAGTGCACCAGAAGCGCCGACTACAGGAATATTAATTCTCATCTGTATAGCTTGTCTAATGACTGGTATGATCTGACGGCCGTATTGTGTACTATGAGGTACAAGTTCCCATTTTGCAAGTAATGCGCTTATGCCGTGTGGATTGAAATATTGCGGATATTTAGAATAAAATCGCATGAAATGCTCCAGGTCTGGAAATGCTATAAAGGCTTGAGCTGCTGCTACAAAGCGGTGGATTTCATACCAGGAAACAAGCATGTGGAGAAATGCTGCGCCAAATCCAGTAATTAGATAATAAACCAAAAAACGACGTGGACCCCACAGTCGTTCAAGCACTATCCCAAAGAGCCACAAGGCATACATATTAAATAGCAAGTGAATCAGGTTTGCGTGCATAAACATGTGGGTAATGAACTGATATGCGTGGAAATATGGCGATGTTGGGTAATGCAGTCCCATTATATTAATCAGGTCTATTCCCATGGGTCTGAGTATCCATGCCAGCACGAGCATAGATGTGTTTATGATGAGCAGGTAGCGAACTACAGGGGTCATTTTCATGGTAGGGCAGCTTTATGTTAGATCTGAGTAATCTTTAAAGTTCTCACGGTTACGGTGGAATAAATGTTTCTTATGCTGCTGGTGTGGATGTTCCGTGTTTTTGTGGTTCGTGTCCGGCTGAGTCTCCTCGTTTGTTTGTGTATTGGTTCCTGTGGCATTGTCATTATTAGCTTTATTGTCTTCATTAGGTTGTAACGGCTGGTCAATGTGCATCTCAGTTGTCTCATCAGTAAAAATGTCTTCTTCTGGTGGTAGTGTCGCATCAAAGACTTCCTCTGTTTCAGTCTGCTCTTGAGCGGCATGCGTTTGCTCTTTTGATTTATGCGTGAGGTTATTTTGTTTTCTGTTGTTATACTCAGCCTTTGGAGTCGTCGGTTTGGACTGTACTTGCTCAATATCCTTAACTTTGTCAGCAGTATCTTCCTTTTGCATGCTTTCTACTTGCTGAATTTCTGACGCTTTTGCAGGTTTGAGAGTATGTAGCAAATCTTCCATTTTCTGTTTGTCCAGAGGCTCAATGCCTTGCAGCAGATTGCGGTTCTTGAAAATAGTTCTTGCCAGAAACAAGGCATTAACAAATGATTTGTAGTCAGCTTTGTTTAGTCCTGCAATATCATAAGCTACACCATGATCAGGTGAAGTGCGGATAATTGGAAGACCGGCTGTGTAGTTGACGCCTTGTCCACGACTGAGAGCTTTGAATGCTGTCAGTCCCTGATCATGATACATTGCCAGTATTCCGTCAAAATTTTTGTAATTATCAGAGCCAAAGAATCCATCTGCTGCATAAGGACCGAGAACATTAATACCCTGTTGCTTAGCCTTTTCAATTGCAGGGATAATGATTTTTTCTTCCTCGTCGCCTATCAGACCTCCGTCACCAGCATGAGGATTGAGCGAAAGCACGGCAATTAGTGGTCCGTCAATGGCAAAGTCGGTTTTTAGTGTCTGGTTAAAAATCTGCAATTTGGACAAAATTTTATCTTCTGTGATTGCATCTGCTACCTGGCGCAATGGAATGTGGTCTGTTACCACGGCTACGCGCAGCTCTTCGTGTACCATTAACATCAGAACGTCTTCTGCGCCAAATTCTTTGGCCAAATACCAGGTGTGGCCTTTGAACTGGAAATTATCTCCATAAGCTGCTGCTTTGCTTATTGGTGCAGTAACCAGCACGTCTATCTTACCCGCCTTGAGATCACGAACAGCAGTTTGCAAGGCGCTAATGGCTGCTTCGCCTGCTATCTCTGTTGGCTGCCCGAGCTCTACACGTACTTTGTTGCTGACACAATTAAGTATGTTAACTGCTTTTTTATCAGCCTTTTCTGGCATTCTTATATGGCTGAGAGTAACTTGCGGTATCCTAAGCATTTTCTTGTAATATGCAGCAACCTTGGGTGAACCGTAAATTATTGGTGTGAAAAATTCTAACATTCTCGGATCACGGAATGACTTTAGGATTATTTCATAGCTGATGCCATTAATATCACCGTGTGTTATGCCGACTTTTATTTTCTGTATGTTTTTGTCTGTTCTTTCTATTTCCATGGCTTGATTATTTTCTGATTACAATAACTTCGTTGTTTTTCCCGAGCTTAATAACTGATGAAGGGCGAGAATGGCGAGTGTCATTCTGCCTCCACTGCACTATGTAATCGACTGATTGCTTAATCTCTTCTGAAATTTCGCTAAAATTCGATGGGCTTGGCTGCCCAGAAATATTTGCAGATGTAGAAACAATTGGTTTTCCAAATATGCGTATCAAATCGCGACAAAAGTCGTCTCTGACAACACGAATACCGATTGTACCTTCCTTTGGGATAAGATTCCTGGCAAGATTCCTTGCTCGTGGATAAATAATTGTCAGAGGGCGGTTGGTAACGCGTATTAATTCCCATGCCATCGATGGCACATAAGCATATTCTTTCAAGCGGCTGGTGTCATCAACCAGAATAAGCATGCTTTTGGAATTATTACGCTTCTTAATCTGATAAATACGATTGACAGCTTCCTCGTTGGTAGCATCGCACCCCAGCCCCCAGATAGTATCGGTTGGGTAGAGTATAATGCCGCCATTTTTCAGTACTTCTACTGCCTTGTGTATATCTTTTTCGTATGGTCTCATGTCTTTATTGTTTTGCTGCAAAATTTGCAGTGTCAGTTAGTTGCAGATGTTTTTTTGTGGGTTGTGTGTTATAATGTATTTAGTATTTGTCGAATGCAAAGTTAACAAAAAGAAATGAAGTTCTTTTTTATGGTTACAATTTTTTAAATTAGTGTGCAAAAAATAGGGTCATGCGTAAATTTTGGCTTTTGCTTGTTTTGATAGCATTGGGCTATTTGTCCATTGCACAAAAATATATTTTCGACAGCAGAGCCGTGTATCAGGGAACAGGCTTATTTCAAAACAGAACGCAGAGGGGCAAATATATTTTGTACTGGTCATCTGATAAGCAAATACTTGGGCTTGAGATTTTTGATGGTGAAGGCTCTTTTGTCTCTATGACTATTTTTGATCCAGGTCGGAATGCTCTTATAGGCTTGGATGAGAGAGAAAAGAATGGGTTTCAGGTTAATTACCAGCAGTATGCTACAAATCCAGTCTCTGGTGCAATGGTAGATAGTAGTTGTCTTGTCGGCATAGAGACTGTCAAGGGTAAGGAATGCAGAAAATATAAATATCAGTTTTCAGATGGTCAGGTTGCAAGTTTCTGTGTTGGACTTGGGCTGTTTAATGCAGACTTGCTAAAAATTTTACAAAAAACAGGTTATGCTTTTCTTCGTGTGCCTTATGGATTCAAGGGTATTATCTTAAACTACAATCTCACTGACAGCAAAGGCGACACACTGGCAGACCTTCAGCTCAACGAGTTAAGACAAGGTGCTTATTATACATTTGATTTGAGTAAATATAGGATACAGAAATATTAAGCCTGTATAAAAAAGAGGCTGACAGTAAACAGGCCAGCCTCTCTTGTTAAGAATTTTTTTCAACCAATTTTTTTTAATTATTCTGCTGGTCTGAGGATAGCGGCAAAGCCACCGCCCCACTGGAGATAAACATTAAGCGTATCCTGGCTTGTAACCATTGCCTTTGAGTAATCATAATGAGTAGGATTCTTGTCAGAGTCTGGTGCATCAACAATGTAATCTATTTCGTACATTTTTCCCTTTGGCAAAAAACCAAAAGTAACATTAAACGGACGTGGTGTCTCTCCATTCATAACGCCAATATACCAGTTCTGACCCTTGCGTCGTGCCACGGCTGCCAGCTCTCCTGCCTTTCCAGCAAGCGGAACCGTCTCATTCCACACTGTAGGTATTTTTGAGATAAACTCAGTACAACGCTTGTTTTTGAGATAATTAGTGGGGCTGTCTGCCAACATCTGCAAAGGGCTGAAATAGACTATATACATTGCTATTTGCTGCGCACGTGTGCCCATGACACGTGGATGTTTCCAGCTTATGATGAACTGCTTTTTTGTGGTGTTGAGCATTCCGCCAGGTGTATAATCCATAGGTCCTACCACATTTCTTGTGAAAGGCAAGGTTACATTATGCGTCGGGGTTATAGATTTGCTCCATTTGTTGTGTTCTGCGCCACGGACTCCTTCATAAGACAAGACATTAGGATAAGCACGGCGCAGACCAGTAGGTTTGAAAGCACCGTGGAAGTCCACGACTAAATGGCGTTTAGCTGCTTCCTGGGCTACACGCTGGTAGAAGTCAACCATCTTTTGATCAGAGCGTTGCATAAAATCAACTTTTATTCCAGCCACTCCCCATGAAGCAAAGCTATCGAGCACTTGCTGCATGTTCTTGTTCAGCGGTCCCCACAGTGTCCACAGAATTATACCTACATGTTTTTTCTTGCCGTAATTGATCAGATATTTAACATCCATTCCAGGACGGAAGTGCAGCAAATCCCAGGTGGTACGAGACCAGCCTTCGTCAAAGATTACGTATTCCAGACCGAACTCAGAAGCAAAGTCTATGTAAAACTTATATGTCTGTGTATTTATACCAGGCTTAAAGTTAACGCCTTCGAGCTGACGGGCATTCCACCAGTCCCATGCGACTTTCCCAGGTTTCACCCACGAAAAATCAGTGTTACGGGGATTGGGACGTGATAGCTCCCAGACTAAATTGTTTGCCATTAGGTCTTTTTCCTGCGGGGCGAGCATAAACAAACGCCAAGGGAAATAGCGTTCACCTTTTGTGTCGGCAATATATGGTGCTTGCTTAA